>DAINPC010000069.1:0-9840 GCA_036743695.1 Solirubrobacteraceae bacterium
ACCCACAGCGGCCTGCGGGTGGTGATCGAGCGCGCCATCGCCGAGCGGTTGCCGTCGGGCGCGATCACCGCCAGGCGCACGCCCGCGACGCCCATCAGCGCGCGCCGCATCGCCTGCAGGCCCTCGGCCTCGATCCCGTCGTCGTTTGTCAGCAGGACGCTCAGCATGTCTCTCCATCCAGCATAGGGGCCGCCCCGGCCCGCTGCGGTGATCGGCGCGTTACCCGCCGCCGCCCGCCGGTGCCGCCGTCGCCGTCGAGCCCGTCGAGCCCGGATAGGAGACGTGCGCCAGCGCCAGCCCGTGCGCCGGCGCCGTCCTGCCCGCCTGCGGGCGCGGCCGGCCCTCCAGCAGCTGCCTGAACTGCTCCACCGTGAGCAGCCCCGCGCAGACGTCCAGCATGGTGCCCACCAGCACGCGGTTCATGTGGCGCATGAACGTGTCCGCCTCGATCCAGAACTCGAGCAGCTCGCCCTCCCCCACCCATTCCGCGCGCAGCACGTCGCGCAGGAAGCGGGAGTGTTCGGTCTCGGTGGGCGTGAAGGCGGTGAAGTCGTGCCTGCCGAGCAGCGTCTGCGCGCACTCGCGCAGCACCCCCCGGTCGAGGCGGCCCGTCCACCAGAAGGCGCGCCTGCGCTCCAGCGCGCTGCGGGCGCGCCGCGCCAGCACGCGGTAGCAGTAGGTCCTGCTGCTGGCGTCGCGCCGCGCGTCAAAGCCCGCCGGCGCCGGCTCGCAGGAGAGCACCGCCAGGTCCTCCGCCAGCAGCCCGTTCAGGCGCAGCGGATCCACCGCCTCGTGCGCGTAGCTCGCCACCTGCCCCCAGGCGTGCACGCCCCTGTCCGTGCGCGCGGCAACCGTGAGCTTCAGCGGCCGTCCGTCCGTGCCCGTATCGCCGAGCACCGTGCACAGCGCGCGCTCCAGCTCCTCCTGCACGGTCCGCTGGCCCGGCTGACGCGCCCAGCCGGCGAAGCCCGTCCCGTCGTACTCGATCGTGAGCTTGCTGATCATCCCAGCGCCGCATCGCCGCGACGCGGCGCCCTCAGACGAGCTCGATGAAGACCATCTCAGTCGAGTCGCTGCGACGCGGCCCCAGCTTCAGGATCCGCGTGTAGCCTCCCGGCCGCTGCGCGTAGCGGGGAGCGACCTCCGCGAACAGCTTGTGCACCGCGAACTTGTCCTGGGAGAGCGTGGAGAGCGCCTGGCGGCGCGCGTGCAGGTCCCCGCGCTTGGCCAGCGTGATCAGTTTCTCGATCTCCGGCTTGACCGCCTTGGCCTTCGCCTCCGTGGTCTTGATCCGCTCATGCTCGATCAGCTCCTTGCTCAGGTTCATGAGCAGCGACTTGCGATGCGCGGAGTCGCGGCTGAGCTTGTTGCGTGTCTTCTGGTGGCGCATGGTCGGGGAAGTCTAGTTGGCGCGCGCGGCCGCGTCAGTCCTGACGCAGGTTGAGGCCGCGAGCGTGCAGCGTTTCGATGACCTCGTCGATCGACTTCTTGCCGAAGTTGGGGATCGCGTTGAGCTCCGCCTCGGACTTGGAGATCAGGTCGCCCACCGTCTGGATGCCAGCCCGCTTGAGGCAGTTGTAGGAGCGCACGCCCAGCTCCAGCTCCTCGATCAGGATGCCCCACTCCTCGCCCTGGAGCGCCGCCTGCGGGGCGCCGCCCACGGCCAGGCCGTGGCCGTCCAGCGCTCCGCCCGGAGCCGCGCGCAGCTCCTGGATGCGGTCGGCGTCGGTGAAGATCGCCAGCTGGCTGATCAGCAGCTCGGCCGCCTCGCGCAGCGCCGCCTGCGGGTCGATCGAGCCGTCCGTCTCGATGTCCAGGGTGAGCTTGTCGAAGTCCGTCTTCTGCCCCACGCGCGCCGGTTCGACCGCGTAGGCCACACGCCGCACGGGCGAGAAGATGGAGTCGATCGGGATCACGCCGATGGGCTGGTCGGCGGACTTGTTCTCCTCAGCCGGACGGTAGCCGCGGCCGCGGCCGATGGTCATGTACAGCTCGAGCTTGGTTTTCTTCTCGAGCGTGGCAATGTGCAGGTCGTGGTTGAGGATCTCAACGCCCGCCGGAAGGTCGATGTCCTTGGCGGTGATCTCGCCGGGGCCCGTCACCACCAGCGGCGCCTCGACCTCGCTGGCGTCGGAGTGCATCCGGCAGACCACGCCCTTGAGGTTCAAGACGATGTCCGTCACGTCCTCCTTGACGCCCTGAATGGTGGAGAACTCGTGCGCGACGCCCTCAATGCGCACGCTCGTGACGGCTGCGCCGGCGAGAGAGGAGAGCAGTACGCGGCGCAGCGAGTTGCCGAACGTGTAGCCGAAACCGCGATCGAGGGGCTCGATCGTGAACGTGCCACGGTTCTGCTCCACCGACTCGCTAGTGATCCGGGGGATTTGGAAGTCGAGCATGAAAGTCCTAACGTCGTTTTGGTCTCGCACCGGTGTCGCTGGGACGCCGGCTCTGAAGCGCCGCCGCCCTCATGGGACTACGGCGCGGGCAAATTGCTAACTACTTCGAGTACAGCTCGACGATGAGCTGCTCCTGCACCGGCGCGGCGACCTCGCGCCGCTCCGGCTTGCGCAGCACCTTGGCCGAGAGCGACTCGTGATCGGCCTGCAGCCATGCGGGAATCTGTCCGGTGAGCTCCGTGGCGTCCCTGACCACCTGGGTCGCGGGGGTCTCCGACTTGACGGTGATCACGTCACCGGGGCGCACCTGGTAGCTGGGGATGTTGACCCGGCGGCCGTTGACCGTCCAGTGGCCGTGGCGGATCAGCTGGCGGGACTGGCGACGCGAGGCCGCGAAGCCGAGGCGCACGAGCACGTTGTCCAGGCGGCACTCCAGCAGCGCCAGCAGGTTCTCGCCGGTGATGCCCGCCTGGCGCGAGGCCTTGACGTAGTAGCCGTGGAACTGCTTCTCCAGCACGCCGTAGTAGCGGCGCGCCTTCTGCTTCTCGCGCAGCTGCACCCGGTACTCGCTCTGTTTCATGCGCCCGCGTCCGTGCTCGCCCGGCGGGTACGCGCGGCGCTCCACGCCGCACTTGTCCGTCAGGCAGCGCTCGCCCTTGAGGAACAGCTTCTGGCCCTCGCGACGGCACTGCTTGCACTGGGGGCCGGTGTCTCTGGCCATCTCTAGACCCTCCGCCGCTTGCGAGGGCGGCAGCCGTTGTGGGCCTGCGGGGTCACGTCTTTGACGCCGGTCACTTCAAGGCCCGCCGCCTGCAGCGAGCGGATCGCCGTCTCACGACCGGAGCCCGGGCCCTTGACGTAGACCTCGACCTTCTGCAGTCCCTGTTCCAGGCCCTTGCGCGCGGCCGCGTCGGCCGTCACCTGGGCGGCGAACGGCGTCGACTTGCGCGAGCCCTTGAAGCCGGCGCCGCCGGCTGACTCCCAGGCGATCACGTTGCCCGCGGTGTCGGTCAGCGAGACGATGGTGTTGTTGAAAGAGGTCTTGATGTGGGCCTGGCCCACGGGGATGTTCTTTTTGGGCTTGCGCCGGCCGCGGGCGCGCTTGGGAGCTGGAGGCACTACTTCTTACCCGCTTTCTTCTTGCCCGCCACCTGCATGCGCTTGGGACCCTTGCGCGTGCGGGCGTTGGTCTTGGTCTTCTGTCCGCGCACCGGCAGGCCGCGACGATGGCGCAGGCCGCGGTAGCAGCCGATCTCCTGCAGGCGCTTGATGTCCTGGGAGCGCTCGCGCCGCAGATCGCCCTCGACGGTCAGTCCGTCGTCGATCGCGTCGCGGAGCTTGGCCACCTCGTCCTCGGTGAGGTCGCGGATGTAGGTGTCGGGGCTGACCCCGACCTGGCTGAGGACCTTGTTGGACGTCGAGCGTCCGATCCCGTAGATGTATGTCAGACCGATCTCCGAGCGCTTGTTCAGAGGCAGGTTGACTCCCGCGATACGTGCCACCTAGCCGATCACCCCTGGCGCTGCTTGTGGCGCTTGTTCTGGCAGATCACCAGCACCACTCCGTGGCGGCGGATGATCTTGCACTTCTCGCACATCGGCTTGACCGACGGTCTTACCTTCATGATCCCTTTCAGCGGCTGGGGGTTCCCGCGACGCGGCTCTGGCTGCCGTTGCGGCCGCCGCTACCGGGTCGTGGACATGCCTTCGCGCAGGCGGAACACCTCGCACTCAGGCAGGACTCGTGATGGTAGCAAGTTCGCCCCGCCGTTTCTCCGGGGCCAGGTGCCAGGGCGTCAGCACGCGCGGCCCGTCGGCGGTGATGGCCACGGTGAACTCGAAATGCGCGGCCGGAGAGCCGTCCTGGGAGTAGATCGCCCAGCTGTCCCCACCCACGCGCACGGCTGGGCGTCCGGCTGTGGTCATGGGCTCGATCGCCAGCACCATGCCCTCCTCCAGCAGCGGGCCCTTGCCGGGCTTGCCGTAGTTGGGCACCTGTGGATCCTCGTGCATGCTGCGCCCCACGCCGTGGCCCACGAGCGAGCGGACCACCGACAGCCCGGCGCCCTCGGCCGCCTGCTGGATGGCGCTGGAGACGTCCCCCATGCGGTTGCCTGCCACGCAGCGGGCCACGCCCGCGTGCAGGGAGGCCTCGGTGGCGCTCAGCAGGTTGCGCGCCTGCGGGCTGACCTCCTCCACTGCGAAGGTGCGCGCCGCATCGGCCACCCAGCCGCCGAGCGTGACGCCCACGTCGATGGAGATGATGTCGCCGCGCTTCAGGCTGTAGGGGCCGGGTATCCCGTGCACGATCATCGCGTTGGGCGATGCGCAGATCGATCCGGGAAAGCCGCGGTAGCCCTTGAAGGTGGGTTTGGCGCCTTGGGAGCGGATGAAGCGCTCGGCCAGCGTGTCCAGCTCGGCTGTGCTGATCCCGGGGCGGATGTTCGCCTCCAGCAGATCCAGCGTGGCCGCCAGGATGGCGCCCGAGCGCGCCATCTTCTGGATCTCCCCGGGGGACTTCTTGATGATCACCCCGGCAGCTTAGCTTGCGCCGCTAGAGCGTCTCCTCCAGGCGCAGCGTCGCCACGGTGGCCCTGACGTGGGCGTGAACCTCCTCCGCGCCGCGGCGTCCGTCGAAGCGGCGCAGCAGCCCGGCGCGGTCGTAGTAGCCGATCAGCGGCTCTGTCTGGGAGTGGGAGACCTCCAGGCGGCGGCGGATCGTCTCCTCCTTGTCGTCGTCGCGCTGGATCAGGCGCGAGCCGTCCTGATCGCAGACGCCCTCGTGCTTGGGCGGGTCGAAGTCCACGTGGTAGATGTGGCCGGCGTTCTTCACGCACACCCGCCTCCCGGCCAGGCGCCGCACGAGCTCATCGTCGGGCACCTCGATCAGCAGCGCCGACGTCAGGTGCCTGTCGAGGCTGCTGAGCGCCGCGCCCAGCGCATCCGCCTGCTGCTCGTTGCGCGGAAACCCGTCCAGCAGGAAGCCGTCGCGGGCGTCCCCGCCGGCCACGCGCTCTGTGATCATGCCCACGATCACCTCATCCGGGACCAGCTCGCCCGCGTCCATGAAGCGCTTGGCCTCGCGCCCCAGCTCCGTGCCCTCGGCGACCTGCGCGCGCAGGATGTCGCCCGTGGATATGTGGGGCAGGGCGAAGTCGTCACGCAGGCGGTCGGCCTGGGTGCCCTTCCCGGCACCTGGGGGACCGAACAGGATGAGGTTCAACTCGGACACGACCGAGGCAGCCTATCCGCTAGCGCAAGCCTTGTGCCAGTGCTGCACGCTTCACCGCACCCGCTGGGCCGTCCGCTCGCAGCGGCCCCGGGGCGGGCGCTACTTCAGGAAGCCCTCATAGCTTCGCATCATCAGCTGCGCCTCCAGCTGCTTCATCGTTTCCAGCGCCACGCCGATCACGATCAGGATTGACGTTCCGCCGAAGAAGAAGTTCTGATGGGTGCGCGCGATCAGGATCGCCGGCAGGGCGGCCACCGCGGCCAGGAAGAGCGCCCCGGGGAAGGTCAGGCGAGCCAGGATCCGGTCGAGGAATTCCGCCGTGGGACGCCCCGGGCGCACGCCTGGGATGAAGCCCCCGTACTTCTTCAGGTTGTCCGCCTGGTCCACCGGGTTGAAGGTGACGGCGGTGTAGAAGTAGGTGAACAGGATGATGAACAGCGCCTCGCCCACCACGTAGTGCCAGCCGTTGGGCGTGAAGAAGTCAGAGATCGACTGGCCCCATTTCGTTTTCACGAGCTGGCCCACGGTCGGCGGGAAGGCCATGATGCTCGCGGCGAAGATCACCGGGATCACGCCCGCCATGTTCACGCGCAGCGGCAGGTAGGTCTGCCCGCCCTCGGACATGCGCCGCCCGATCACGCGCTTGGCGTACTGCACGGGGATGCGCCGCTGGCCTTCCTGCACGAACACGATCCCCGCCACCACCACCAGCACCAGGAACGGCATCATCACCTTGAAGACCTGGTCCTGGGTGGTCCACCACGCCTGGATGCCGCTGGGCAGGCGGGCGACGATCGAGGCGAAGATCAGCAGCGAGATGCCGTTGCCGATGCCGCGCTGGGTGATCAGCTCGCCGACCCACATCAGCAGTATGCAGCCCGTGGTCAGGCAGACCACGATCAGGAAGATGTGCGGCAGGTCGAAGTGGGTGACCACCGATTCGCCCGCTTTGGCCTGGAGGGTGTGGAACAGGAAGACGTAGCCGATCGACTGGGCGAAGGCAAGCCCGACGGTCAGGTAGCGGGTGTATTGGGTGATGCGCGCCTGCCCCACCTCGCCTTCCTTGGAGAGCTTCTCAAGCGAGGGCACCGCCACCTGCAGCAGCTGCAGGATGATCGAGGAGGTTATGTAGGGCATGATCCCCAGCGCGAAGATCGCTATCCGCGCGAGCCCGCCACCGGAGAACAGGTTGAGCAGCCCGAGGATGTTGGAGCCGCCGAACTGCTTCTGGATGTTGTTGACCGCCGTCAGGTTGACGCCCGGCACGGGGATGTGCGAACCGAGGCGGTAGATCAGCAGTAGGCCCGCCGTGAAGGCGATCTTCTTGCGGATGTCCGCGATCTGGAAGGCGTTGAGGATTGTGGAGAGCATGGGCGTCAGCCCGCCGCACTGGGCCATTGCGCCCGCGTGCAGACGGAGCGGCCGATTCTAGTGGATGCGCCCGTGCGTGAAGCCGCTTGCACGGCGCTGGGGAGGCTAGGCCTCGACGATGGCGCAGGTGCCGCCGGCGGCCTCGATGCGCTCGCGCGCACCGGCGCTGAAGCCGTGGGCGTGAATCGTGAGGGCCTTGCTCAGCTCGCCCTTGGCGAGCACCTTGACGGGCACGTCCTTGCGGGTGGCCAGGCCGTTGGCCTTCATCAGCTCCAGCGTGACCTCCGTGCCGGCCTCGAAGCGGCTCTCCAGCGCGTCGATGTTCACGGGCTGGGTGTGCGTGCGGAACGGCTCGAACGGCATCGACTTCTTCATGTGCGGTCCGCGCAGCTTTCGCATGCGCATGTGGATCGGCATCTGCCCACCTTCGAAAGCCGCTCTGCGCTTGGAGCCCGAGCGCGATCCCGCGCCCTTCTGCCCGCGCCCTGAGGTCTTGCCGGTGCCCGAGCCTTCGCCGCGGCCGACGCGCTTGCGCGGACGGCGGCTGCCGGGAGCCGGGGCCAGGCTGTGCAGCCCGATGCGCTCCTCCTGGTCCTTGCGCGCGGGGCTCACTTGCCCTCCTCGACCTCGACCAGGTGGCGCACAGCGTGCAGCATGCCGCGCGCCTGCGCGGAGTCATTGACCGCCACCGTGTGGCCGATGCGGCGCAGCCCGAGCGAGCGCAGCGTGTCCAGCTGTTTGCCGTTGGCGCCGTTGCTGGAGCGGCGCTGGGTGACGCTCAGCTGGCCCATCAGGCGGATGCTCCCTCGGCCGCCACAGCGGCGCTCTCAGCACCTGCGCCTGTCTCTGTCTCGGGCTGCGGCGCCTGCTCGGCTGCGGCGACGGCACCGGCGGCCGCCTCGCCGTTGCCGAGCCCGAGGACCTGGTTGATGGTCAGCCCGCGCAGCGTGGCCAGCTCGGCGGGGGTGCGCAGCCCGCGCAGCCCGGCCACGGTGGCCTTGACGAGGTTGATCGGGTTCTGGGTGCCGAGGCTCTTGGAGAGGATGTCGTGGATGCCCGCCAGCTCCAGCACCGCGCGCACGCCGCCGCCGGCGATCACGCCGGTGCCGGGGGAAGCGGGCTTCAGCAGCACGCGGCCCGCGCCGAAGATACCGGTGGTCTGGTGGGTGATGGTGCTGCCGTGCTTGGGCACGCGGAAGAGATCCTTCTTGGCGCGCTCCACGCCCTTCTGGATCGCCAGCGGCACCTCGTTGGCCTTGCCGTAGCCCACGCCCACCACGTCGCGTTCGTCGCCCACGACCACCAGTGCCGTGAACGAGAAGCGCCGGCCGCCCTTGACGACCTTGGCCACGCGGTTGATCTCAACCACGCGCTCCTGGAGGTCCAGGCCGGCGGGGTTGACTGAGCGATCTATGGATATGGTCATGGGCAGGAGGAAGAGGGTAGCGGGAGCGGGAGCCGGGGCACGCTAGACGACGATGTCCGCCTCACGGATGGCTTGCGCAAAGGCACGCACGTGGCCGTGATAGCGGTAGCCGCCGCGGTCGAACACCGCCTCGGAGATCCCCGCCGCCTTGGCGCGCTCCGCCAGCATCTGCCCGGCGCGCGCCGCGCGCTCGCCTTTGGCCAGCGAGCGCAGCTCGGGCTCGAACCAGTTGACCGCCGCCAGGGTCGTGCCGCCCACGTCGTCGATCATCTGCGCGGACAGCCCGCGGTTGGAGCGGAACACGGAGATGCGCGGCCGCGACGCCGTGCCGGAGATCTTCGCGCGCACCCTGCGGCGGCGCTTGAGACGGCGGTTCTCCTTGGTGATGACGCTCATGCGCGCTTGCCGACCTTGCGCTGGACGTGCTCGCCCTCGTAGCGGATGCCCTTGCCCTTGTAGGGCTCGGGCGGGCGCTGCTTGCGGATGATCGCCGCGGTCTCCCCCACGAGCTGCTTGGAGATGCCCTTGACGACCACTCGGGTGGGCTGGGGAACCTCGAATTCGATGCCGTCGGGGGCGGGGATGGGGACCGGGTGGGAGTAGCCGACGGCCAGCTCCAGGTTCTTGCCCTTCAGCAGCGCGCGATAGCCGACGCCCTGGATCTCCAGGCGCTTCTCATAGCCCGCGGTGACGCCCTGGACCATGTTGGCGACCAGTGAGCGGGTCAGGCCGTGCAGCGCGCGGTGTTCGCCGCGATCGGTCGGGCGGGTGACCACCAGCTGATCGCCCTCCTGGGTGACCGCGATGTCCCTGTGGACGCGCTCGGTGAGTTCGCCTTTGGGCCCGTTCACGCGAACCTCCTCAGGCTCGATCGAGACGGTCACGCCGGCGGGCACGGGGATGGGCTGTCTGCCGATTCTGGACATCCGCTCAGCTCACCAGACCTGCGCGAGGACCTCGCCGCCGACGCCGGCGGCGCGCGCGTCGTGACCGGTCATCACGCCGTGCGAGGTGGAGATGATTGAGGTGCCCATGCCGCCCAGCACCTTGGGGATGTGCTTGGCGTCGACGTAGGTGCGCCGGCCGGGGCGCGAGACGCGCTTCAGGCCCGAGATCGCCGAGCGGCGGTCCTCGGTGTACTTCAGGCGAATCTGGATCAGCTGCCCGGCGTTGCCCTCGGGCGCGCTGATGACCGACCAGGATTCGATGTAGCCCTGCTCGTCCAGGATGCGCGCGAGCTCGCCCTTGAGCTTGGAGGCGGGCAGCTCGACGGTCTCGTGCGCCGCGTGGATCGCGTTGCGCACACGCGTGAGGAAGTCAGCTATGGGATCGGTCATTGACATGGTCGCTGGGCTCTCTTCAGACCTCTACCAGGAGGACTTGGTCATCCCGGGGATCTGACCGTTGTGGGCA
>DAINPC010000070.1:0-9750 GCA_036743695.1 Solirubrobacteraceae bacterium
CGCCGTCGCCGGTCATCGCGACGATGTGCCCGGCCTGCTGGAGGGCCTCGACGATCCGGTACTTCTGCTCGGGTACGACCTGCGCGTAACCGTCGGCCGCCTCGATGCGTGCCGCGAGGCCGGGGGTGCTCTCGTCGAGCGCGCTGGCCTCGAGGATCTCGTCGCCGAGCCCGACCTCGCGGGCGACCTCTTGGGCGATCTCCACGCGGTCGCCGGTGATCATCTTCACGGCGAGCCCGAGCCTGCCCGCTTCGGCGATCGTCGCGCGGGAGTCCTCCCGCGGCGGGTCGTGCAGCGGCAGCACCCCGAGCAGGCGCCACTGTTTGCTCTCGCCGTCGCGGCGGGCGACTGCGAGGGAGCGGAAGCCGCGCGCCGCGAATCCCACGACAGCCGCGTCCATCGCACTGCCGTCGCTCCCACCTGTGGCGAGCTTGGCGATCGCCTGCGGCGCGCCCTTGGCAACCTCGAAGACGATCCCGTCGGGGCCGCGGACGTGCGCTTCGGCGAGCTTGCGCTCGGGATCGAACGGCTGGAACTCGACCGTCTCATAGCCGCCCAGCTCCTGCTCGGGGACAGCCGCGAGGATCGCGAGGTCGATGGGGTCATGCCCCTCGCCGCTCGATGCAAGAGCTGCCGCGATCTTCACCGCCTGCGCGTCCGCGCCCGGGTCGATCACTGCTGGCTCGGCGAGCGTTAGCGCATTCTGGGTGATCGTGCCGGTCTTGTCCGCGCAGAGCACATCCACGCCCGCGAGCTCCTCGACCGCGGGCAGATGGCTGACGACCGCCTGGCTGCGGGCGAGCGTGCGCGCGCCGATCGCCATCGTCACCGACAGCACCGCCGGCAGCGCCACCGGCACCGAGGCGATCGTGACCACGAGCGCGAACTCGAGCGTTGTCGAGACCGCGTTGCCGCGCAGCAGCGAGACGACGATGATCACCGACACCAGCACGAGCGCGAGCACGATCAGGTAGCGGCCGATCGCGAGCACCGCCTGCTGGAAGTGACTCGGCGGGGGCTCCGCCCCCGCGAGCTTCGCGGTCTGACCGAACAGTGTCCGCGGCCCCGTCTCGGTGACCAGCGCGCTCGCCTCCCCGCGCGCGAGCACCGACCCGGAGTGCAGCTCATCGCCGACCTGCTTGTCTGCCGGCAGCGACTCGCCGGTCAGCGCCGACTCATCGACCTCGCACGCCCCGGAGATCACGCGACCGTCGGCCGGGACGATCTGGCCCAGCTCCACATGAACGAGATCGCCGGGCACGAGCACACGCGCCTCCAGCGTCTGCCAACTCCCATCGCGACGCACGCGTGCCTTGACCGCAAGCTGATCCCGGAGCGCGGCGATCGCATTGCCCGCCTGGTGCTCCTCCCAGAAGCCGACCACCCCGTTCATGATCAGCAGCACGCTGATGACCGCGAAGTCCGCCCACCGGCCCATCACCGCGGTCAGCACCACCGCCGCCTCGATCATCCACGGGATCGGCCCCCAAAAACGCAAGCCGATCTCCAACAACAGGCTCCGCCGCTCCTCCGGAATCTCATTCGGGCCGAACCGCTCAAGCAGCCCCGCCGCCTCCGCGGAGCCCAGGCCCCCCGCACCCTCGACCGGCACCTCGGAATCCGGCCCGGGTGCAATCGCATCTCGTGGCTCGGTCTGACTCACCGCAAGCAGAGCGTCCCAGCTCGACACCGCCACCGAATCGGCTGATTCAGGCAAACCGCGATCGGAAAACTACTGACCCGACCTGAGGCGATCAGCAGCACCCACCGGCCGGGAGGAGCAAGGGAGCAAGTCCTTTGGCTTGCCATCCGCTCACGCAGATCACCCTCCCAGCCAGCATCATCATTCCAGGCCGCGACCCGTAGCCCAGCGCTCCATCCGAGCCGTCACGCTCGCAATCTCGGCCAAGCAGGAGTGCGATAGACCCTGCGCCAGACAGCTGGATCGGACGAGAGGGAGGCGCCGGGTCGTGCCCTCGTCTCGCTCTCGCTTTCGGATGATTCCGACACGGGCGACACGCCGCCGCCCGCTGCGCCGCCAGCCGGCTAGATCCTGCACGGAACGCGCGGCCGGCCTAACGCCTGGCTCCCGTCGTTCCCGGGCCTGATGCACAACAGATGCAAAACGAGTCCGGCTCAGGCGGTCTGAGGCGGTCTCAGGCGGTACTCGGGCAGAGGCGGCCGTCTACGCAGACGCGCCGCAGCGGCGGGGAATCGCCGTGTTGTGGGGATGCGCCCGGCGGGAATCGAACCCGCGGCCTGCGGCTTGAAAGACCGCTGCTCTTTGGCTCCCCGAAGAGAACCGTTGACCACTGAGCTACGGGCGCGCGCTGTGACGTCCAGACCGACTAGACGTTCTGGTTGGCAGCCTATTCTAAGCAGGCGGGCGCCGCCAGCGTGTGCGGGCAGCTACGGCGCGCGTTGGAGGATCGCGTTGCGGGGCAGTTCGCGCCGCGCCACGCCGATGCCGTCGCACAGTCGGATGCACGGCTCGTACACGGGCCGGAAGCCCAGCAGCTCGGGGATCGTCACGATCCGGTAGCCGCGCACGCGCAGCGCGGAGATGATCGCCGGGTAGGCGGCCAACGTCTGCGCGCGCAGCCCACCGCCGTCGTGGGAGATGACGATCGAGCCGGGGCGCACCTGCGCCAGGACTCGCTGCTCGATCGCCGCGGCGCCCGGCCGCGTGTAGTCGCTCGGATCGACGTTCCAGAGCACCGTGGCAAGGCCCAGCGAGCGCGCGATCTGCACGACCGACTGGTCGTATGCGCCATAGGGCGGGCGGAACACGCACGCCGTATAGCCGGTGGCCGCGCGGATCGCCCCCAGCGTCTGCACCAGCTGCGCGCGCACCGTGCCCGTGCGCGTGAGGTCCGGGTGGCTGAAGCTGTGGTCGCCCAGCACGTCGCCGTCGCGCAGCTCGCGCAGCAGCGTCGCCCTGAACGTGGAGCTGACCTGCCGGCCGATCAGGAAGAACGTCGCCTGCGCGCGGCTGCGCTCCAGCATCGCCACGAACGCCGGCGTGTCGGCAGCGGGACCGTCGTCGAAGCCCACCGCCACCTCGCGCCGCGCCGGGCCGCTGCGGTAGGCCATCGTGCCGCTGCTGCGGCAGCCGACGATCCGATACAACGCCCTGGGCTGGCCCAGCGGCAGCTGCTCCAGGGCCATTTCCTCCAGCGGCCCTTGCCCCAGCGCGGGCATCTGCCCCGGTGACGGCAAGGACCCAAGCGGCAAGTAGTCCAGCGGGAGCTGTCCAGCCGCGAGCTGCTCCGTGACGCCGCCCGAGACCGCCCGGGCGCGCGCGCCGCTGCCGGCGACCTGCGTGCCCATGGCGAGCGCGAGCACCAGCGCGAGAGCCACCGGCAGAGCGCGCCCGGCGGAGTGCAGACGCTCGATCGGTGGCGAGCACACCGCCGGCCACCGCCGGCTCACGCGTCCGTGCCGAGATATGAAGCGCACCGCCGATCACCATACACCCGGCCCTGCGAACGGCCGCGGGCGGGTTGGCGGGCGCGCTCAGGCGTAGTGTGAGACCCATATGGGCTCCTACGTGGCGGCGATCGACCAGGGGACCACCAGCACCCGGCTGATCCTGTTCGACAGCGACGGGCGGATCGCGGCGTCCGACCAGCGCGAGCACGAGCAGATCCACCCGCGTGCGGGCTGGGTCGAGCACGACGCCGGCGAGGTCTGGCGGCGCACGCGCGAGGTGATCGGCGGCGCGCTCGCGCGCTCGGACGCGGAGGTGGGCGACATCGCGGCGATCGGAATCACCAACCAGCGCGAGACCGCCGTCGTGTGGGACCGCGAGACCGGCGAGCCGGTGCACAACGCGATCGTCTGGCAGGACACGCGCACGGACGCGCTCGTGCGCGAGCTCGCGGGCGAGCAGGGCGTGAACAGGCTGCGCAGCCGCGTCGGGCTGCCGCTGTCCACCTACTTCAGCGGCCCCAAGATCACCTGGATCCTGGACCACGTCGCGGGCGCGCGCGAGCGCGCCGAGAACGGTGAGCTGGCGTTCGGAAACATGGATGCCTGGGTGCTGTGGAACCTGACCGGCGGCCCGCGCGGCGGCCTGCATGCGACCGACGTCACCAACGCCAGCCGCACCATGCTGATGGATCTGCGGACGCTCGACTGGCACGAGCCGAGCCTCGAGCTGATGGGCATCCCCCGCAGCATGCTCCCGGAGATCCGATCCTCCAGCGAGGTCTACGGTGAGGCGACGGGCACCGCGCTCGGCGGGCGCCCGGTGGCGGGCATGCTCGGCGATCAGCAGGCGGCGCTGTTCGGCCAGACCTGCTTCGCGGCGGGCGAGGCCAAGAACACCTACGGCACTGGCTCCTTCCTGCTCCTCAACACCGGCGAGGAGATCGTGCACTGCCAACAGCTGCTGACGAGCGTCGCCGCCAAGGTGGGCGACGCGCCCACCACCTACGTGCTGGAGGGCTCGATCGCCGTCACCGGCGCGGCCGTCCAGTGGCTGCGCGACCAGCTCGGCCTGATCCGCTCGGCGGCGGAGGTGGAGGAGCTGGCGCGGACGGTGCAGGACAACGGCGGCGTGTATTTCGTGCCCGCCTTCTCCGGCCTGTTCGCGCCCTATTGGCGCGACGACGCGCGCGGTGTGATCGTGGGGCTGACCGCCTACGCCCGCGCGGGCCACATCGCGCGAGCGGTCCTGGAGGCGACCGCCTGGCAGACCCGCGAGGTCCTGGATGCGGCCAACGCCGTCACGGCTGTCCCTTTCACCGAGCTGAAGGTGGACGGTGGCATGACCGCGGACGAGCTGCTGATGCAGTTCCAGGCGGACGTGCTCGGCGTGCCGGTGATCCGCCCCGAGGTGACCGAGACCACGGCGCTCGGCGCCGCCTTCGCGGCGGGGCTGGCCGTGGGCTTCTGGGCCGATCAGGCCGAGCTGCGCGAGCGCTGGGCGCTGGGGCGGCGCTGGGAGCCGCAGATGGACGCGCGCCGGCGCGAGCGGGAGTACGCGCAGTGGAAGAAGGCCGTCACCCGCTCCTTCGACTGGGTCTCCTAGAGCGCCCGCGCCCCCATGGCACCCTCACCGACGCGCGGTTAGGATCCGGCGGCGGGACAACGCTGGGCCTATGCGACGATGGCGGCAGCCCTGCTCCTCGGATACCTCGCGCTTTTGCGCGGCCGTGACCGCGCTCCCGTAAGGCTGTGCCCGCCGCACGCGTGACCGCCACCCCTTCAGATGACCTCCCAGATCGACACCACCGAGCCCCCCGCGGCGCCCTTCTTCGAGGATCTGCGCGTCGGTGAGATCGATGACTCGGCGCCGTCGCTCACGCTGACCGAGGGCATGGCCGCGGTTCACCAGGCGATCGTCGGAGACCGTCTGCGGCTCGCGCTGGACGGCAAGCTCGCGCGCGACCTGCTCGGCCTGCGCACGCCGCTGGCCCATCCCGCGCTGGTGTGGGACGTGGCGATCGGCCAGTCCACCGCGCTGACCGGGCGCGTGATCGCCAACCTCTTCTACCGCGGGCTGGTCCTGAAGCGGGCGCCGCTGCTCGGCGACACGCTGGCCACCACCACCGAGGTTGTCGCGCTGCGCCAGACCACGCCCCGGGCCGGGCGCGCGGCGAGCGGGCTCGCGGCGCTGCGGGTGCGCACCGCCGACCAGGAGGGGCGCGCGGTGCTCGACTTCTGGCGCTGCGCGATGCTGCCGCTGCGCGACCCCGAGGGACGCACCGGTCACGAGGACTCCTTCGAGGAGATCCCCGTCGAGCTGGAGGCGGAGGACCTGCGCGCGGCCACCGCCTCGTGGCGCCTTGACGGCTTCCCCGGCGGGCGCGGAGAGCAGCTGGGGGAGCTGATGCCCGGCACGCGCTGGAGCGTCCACGGGGGCGACGTGGTCAGCGGCGCGCCGGAGCTGGCCCGGCTGACCCTCAACGTCGCCGCCGTGCACCACGATCGCGCCTGCCAGCCCGACGGGCGCCGGCTGGTCTACGGCGGCCACACCATCGGCCTGGCCGCCGCCCAGGCGACGCGAGCGCTTCCGGAGATCGTCACGATCGCCGGCTGGCACTCCTGCGAGCACCTGGCGCCGGTGCACGAAGGGGACACGCTGCACAGCGAGCTGGAGCTGGAGCGCCTGGAGATGCTCCCGAACGACGGGGCGCTCGCGCACCTGCGCTCGCGCGTGCGGGCGCACGGCGACGGCGCCGAGGAGGTGGCGGTCCTCGACTGGCGCTTCGTGGCCGTGCTGGCCTGATGGACCCCCTCGCGCGCTCGCGCCCGCGCGGATCAGGGCGTGAGGACGATCTTCAGCGCCTCGCGCCGGTCATAGACCGCGTAGGCCTCGGGCGCGTCCTCCAGCTTCATGTGGTGGGTGACCAGGGCGGTGGGGTCCAGCACGCCGGCCGACAGCATCGCCAGTACGCGGTCCACGTGGCCGAGCACGTTGGCCTGGCCTCCGCGCAGCGTCAGCGACTTCAGCCACAACAGCCCCATGTGCACCTCTGTGCGCTCGGCATAGACGCCGATGCACTGGATGCTCCCGCACGCACGCGTCAGACGGATGGCGCTCTCCAGGACCTTGGGATCGCCGACCGCGTCGATGCTCACGTCCACGCCGCGGTCTTCGGTAGCCGCCCGCACGATCGCACGGACGTCCTGCTCGCCGAGGTGCAGCGCCTCCGCGCCGAAGGACTCCGCCACGCGCAGGCGCTCGGGCACGGTGTCGATGGCGAACACGTGCGCCGCGCCCGCCGCGCGCGCGGCCTGCACGGCGCACAGGCCCACCGGCCCCAGCCCCAGCACCGCCGCCACGTCCCCGGGCCGCAGCCCGCTCGCGTCCACGGCGTGGAAGCCCGTGCCCATGACGTCGCCCGCGAACAGCGCCACGTCGCTGCTCATGCCCTCCGGCACGCGCCGCAGCACCAGGTTGGCGTGCGGCACCAGCGCCATCTCCGCCTGGGTTCCCTGCAACGAGCCGAGCGTGGCGCCGTGCCCGAACGTGCGCGAGTGCAGGCAGCGCTGATAGAGGCCGCGCCGGCAGAACCAGCAGGTCCCGCACGCCGCCTGAAAGCAGCCGAGCACGCGATCGCCCACCGCGGCGCGCGTGACCGCGTCGCCCGCCGCCACAACCGTCCCCACGTACTCGTGCCCGATCGTGAATCCCGGCTCGATCTGCACGCGCCCGTGGTAGATGTGCAGGTCCGAGCCGCACACCCCCGTGGCCTCGATCCGTACGACCGCGTCCTCCGGATCGAGCAGCTCGGGCTCCGGGCGCTCCTCGACGCTGACCACGCCGGGAGCCTGGAAGGTGACCGCTCGCATGACTGGCGCCAGCCTACCGTGCGATAGAACTTCCTTCGTGGACGGAGCCGTTCAGCCGATTGCACGCAACCTGCGTCGCTGGAGGATGACCCGCGAGCTGACGCTCTCGGCGCTTGCGGCACAGGCCGGTGTGGCCAAGTCCACCGTGTCCTTGATAGAGCGCGGGCAGGGCAACCCGTCGATCGACACGGTGTGGGCGCTGGCAAGCGCGCTGGGCGTCCCGTTCGCGAGCCTCTTTCACGACGAACCGCCGACCGACGACGTGACTGTTGTGCGGGCGGACGACACGTCGGTGATCGCCACCGACCCGGCAGGGTTGGAGACGAATGGCCTGGTCCTCCGCCACCTGCTGACCCGCACCGGGGGAGCCCTGATCGAGATCTACACGCTGACGCTCGACGAAGACGCCATCCGTCATGCCAACGCCCACGTCAACGGCCTGTTCGAGCACCTGACGATCATGGCCGGGACGGTTGAGATATCGACCGAGTCCTTCCGCGAGGTCGTAGGCCAGGGCGACCTGATCAGCTTCCGCGCCGACCGCCCGCACAGCTATCGGGTGATCGAGGGGCCGGTTCGCCTCGTGTCGGTTCACGAATACCCCAAGCGCAACGACGCCTGAGCTCCTCCCAGCGCGAGCGGGAGGACTCAATATGAGCGTGGGAGTCCGAGCACGTGCTGCCCCACGTAGGCCTGGATCAGGTTGTTGCTGACGGGCGCGATCTTGTACAGGCGGGTCTCGCGGAACTTGCGCTCGATGTCGTACTCCTGGGCGAAGCCGACGCCGCCGTGGGCGTCGAGTGCGGCGTTGGCCGCCTCCCAGGAGGCCTCCGAGGCGAGGTACTTGGCCATGTTCGCCTCGGCCCCGGCGGGCCGCCCCGCGTCATACAGCCAGGCGGCCTTCCAGCGCATCAGATCGGCGGCCGACATCGCCATGTGAGCCCTGGCGAGCGGGAACTGGACGCCCTGGTTGGCGCCGATCGGAGCGCCGAAGACGAACCGCTGGCTTGCGTAGGCGACGGCGCGGTCGAGGAAGAAGCGGCAGTCGCCGATGCACTCGGCCGCGATCAGGATGCGCTCCGCGTTCATGCCGTCGAGGATGTAGCGAAAGCCCTCGCCCTCCTCGCCGACGAGGGCCTCCGCCGGGAGCTCCAGATCATCGAAGAAGACCTCCGTGGTGGCGTGGTTCATCATCGTCCTGATCGGGCGGATGCTCAGCTGACCCAGCCGTTCGGGCTGCGTGCCCCCTCGCTCGTCGGCGAGCGGCGCCGGCCCACCGATCGAAGATCGGCCAGCAGCCCGGTTGCGCATGTCCACCAGGAACACCGACAGGCCGGCGGTCGGCTTCTCCACCTCCTCCAGCGGGGTGGTGCGGGCCAGCAGGACCATCAGGTCGGAGTGCTCGGCCCGGGATGTCCAGATCTTCTGGCCGTTGACCAGGTAGCCGTCCCCCCGGCGCTCGGCCCGCGTGGCTATCCGCGTGGTGTCCGAGCCGGCGTTGGGCTCGGTCACGGCGAATGCCTGCAGGCGCAGCTCGCCCGAGGCGATCGGCGGCAGCAACGCCTGCTTCTGCGCCTCGCTGCCGTGCCGCAGAAGCGTGCCCATCGTGTACATCTGCGCGTGGCAGGCGCCCGCGTTGGCACCCGAGGCGCAGATCTCCTCGAGGATCACGCTCGCGGTGGCGAGCGGGAGCCCGGAGCCGCCGTAGCGCTCGGGGATCAGCGCCGCCAGCCAGCCCTGCTCGGTGAGCGCGGCCACGAACTCGCTGGGGTAGCGGTCGGGCTCCAGCGCTCGCCAGTACGCGCCGGGGAAGCGCTCGCACAGGGCGCGCACCGCCTCGCGGATCGGCCCTGCGTCCTGCGGCTCGGTGAAGTCCATGCGCGTCTCCGGTCAACTACCGAGCGGCCGGTCCTGCGCCTCGGGAGCCACGCGCACCTCGCGCAGAGCGCCCGTCTCGGGGTTGAAGACGAAGCCCCTGATGTGATCGCGGGCGGGCAGCTCACGGCTCGAGCGCAGCCTTGCCAGGCTGTGGCGAAGCGTCGCCTCGACGTCCTCGAATGCCCCCAGGCGCCAGCCCGGCATCACGCCGTCGGCGGCCAGCCTCTGGGCGAACTCGTCCTCGGCTGCGCCCTGCAGGCCGCAGCCGTCGTGCATCACCACCACGATCTCCTCCGTGCCCAGCAGGCGCTGGGAGGTGCTGAGCGAGCGCAGCGCGTCGTCGGTGACCAGACCGCCGGCGTTGCGGATGATGTGCGCGTCGCCGCGCTCCAGGCCGAGCATCGGGAACAGGTCGATGCGCGTGTCCATGCACGCCAGCACCGCCAGCCTCTGGCGCGGTCGCGCGCTGAGGCCCGGCGCCGCCAGCTCCTCCGCGCGCAGGGCCGCTGCTCTGAGCATCTCATCGGCGTATGGCATCGGCGCGGCTGATCGTACGCGCTGCGGCGCACG
>DAINPC010000071.1:0-8163 GCA_036743695.1 Solirubrobacteraceae bacterium
CGGCGGTCAGCGCGCGGACGGCGTTGATCGTGACGCTTACGGGCTGCACGTTGGCGAAGCTCTGAAGCCAGCTGGGCATCGTCTTGACCGGGATGAACGCAGAGCTGGCGAAGATCAGCGGGAAGATCGGCAGGAACCCTGCGAGCTGCGCGGTCTCGGGGTCCTTGACGAGCATGCCGACGAGCGCGAAGAGCCAGATGAACGCGAAGCCGAATGCGAGCACGAGCGCGAGTGCGCCGAGGGCGCCTGCGGCGCCGTTGTGGAAGCGAAAGCCGATGAGCAGGCTCACGAGCAGGACGAGCGCGACGACGCTCACGCTGCGCACCGTGTCGGCGAGCGCGCGGCCGGCGAGCACTGCCGAGCGAGCCATCGGCAGCGAGCGGAAGCGGTCGATCATGCCGCCGGCGAGGTCCGTGGACATTGCGACCGCCGTCGTCGCTCCGAACAGCGTCGCCTGCAGCAGGATGGCGGGCACGAGGTAGTCGATGTAGCTGCCGCCGGGCGTGTGGATCGCTCCTCCAAAGACGTAGCGGAAGAGCAGCACGAACATCACCGGCTGGATCGAGGAGACCGCGAGCAGCCGCGGGGTTCGCGTGATCCGTTTGAGGTTGCGCCTGGTCACCGCGGCGGTGTCGCGCAGCGCCGCGAACCGCGGGGCAGGCGCGGGTGCGTGCATTGGCTTGCTCGGCGCCGGGCGTTGCTCGCGCTCGCGGTCCTGGGAGGCGGCTGACGGCACCGGCGGGGCGTGATCGCGTGGTGTGGCGTTGGCGGTTTGGCTGCTTGGGGAGTGGTCGGTGAGCGACAGGAAGACGTCGTCGAGCGATGGCCGGCGGATGCCGATGTCCTCGAGCGCCACCCCGGCGTCGCCGAGCCGGTCGAGGGCCGCTCGGAGCGTTGCCGGACCTTCCCCCGCGGGCAGCGTCACGCGCTGGCGCTCGCGATCGAGCACCGACCCGCCATCTCCGAGCGCGGCGACGGCGGCGACGGCCCGGTCGAAGTCCTGGGATCGGGCGACGTGCAGTTCGACGACGTCGCCGCCGAGCTCTCGCTTCAGCTGATCGGCGGTTCCCTCGGCGACCACCTGCCCGCGGTCGATCACCATGATCCGGTCTGCGAGGCGGTCGGCCTCGTCGAGGTACTGCGTCGTCAACAGCACCGTCGTTCCGTCGGCGACCAGCCCCTCGATCAGCTCCCACACATCGATCCGCGTGCGCGGATCGAGCCCGGTCGTCGGCTCGTCGAGTATCAACACTGGCGGGCGTG
The DNA here is from genome assembly GCA_036743695.1 of Solirubrobacteraceae bacterium. Classification (GTDB taxonomy): domain Bacteria; phylum Actinomycetota; class Thermoleophilia; order Solirubrobacterales; family Solirubrobacteraceae; genus Palsa-744. Next base: position 1,264 of record DAINPC010000071.1, read on the forward strand.
CGATCAGGCTCGCCGCCAGATCCAGCCGCCGCCGCATCCCGCCCGAGTAGGTCTTCGCCAGCCGGTCGCCGGCGTCGGCGAGCCTGAACTGCTCAAGCGTCTGGGTGGCGCGGCGGCGTGCCTCGCCGCGACTGAGCTGGTACAGCTGGCCCACCATCTCCAGGTTCTCCCGGCCGGTGAGCAGGTCGTCGATCGCCGCGAACTGGCCCGACATGCCGATCATCGAGCGCACCGCGACGGCATCGTGTTGGACGTCGAACCCCGCTACCCGCGCCGAGCCTGTGTCGGCCGCCAGGAGCGTGGTCAGGATCCGCACGAGCGTCGTCTTGCCCGCGCCGTTTGGCCCCAGCAGCGCGAGCACCCGTCCGGTCTCCGCGGTGAGGTCGACCCCGGCGAGTGCCTGCGTCTCGCCGAACGCCTTGCGTATGCCGTGAGCTTCGATCGCCTGGGTAGCAGTCTTGGTCATGGGCTCGGTGTCGAGCGATCGCCGATCCGTCGGGCGCGCCGTTCAGCTCCTGGCCTATGCGCTGCACTCGTCGTCGTCGGCGGGTGCCGTGCGGGTGGCTTCCTCGTGGAGGATGCGCCAGCCCTCGATGAATTGGGCGCGGGCCCGCGCCGGGAGACGCTCGAGGGTGGCCCGTAGAGGGGCAAGGGCCTGTTCGGCCCACTTGCCGATGACGTCGCGGTAGTCGTCATGCAGGCGGACGATGGTGCGCCTGCGGTCGGCCTCGTCCTCGGCACGCTCGAGCAGGCCCGCCCGGCTCAGCTGGCCAACGATCGCGCTCGTGGTCGATAGGCCCAGGCCCAGTCGCCGCGCCAGCTCGCTCACGCTGAGCGGTCCCGCCGCCGCGACCGCGAGCAGCGCGGGCATGTGACGCGGTCCGAGTGATCCGCGCGTGGCCGCGTCGCGCAGCTCCTGCGGCGGCGGACTTGACTGCTTGAGGCCGCGGAACGTCTCCCAGAGCAGCGAGGAGAGCTCGTCGAGGTCTTCCTCGATCGTCGGGCCTCGATCGGTCTGTGCCGCAGTGGAAGGCATGGTCGCTCGTTATGCTACTTTCAACATCAAAGTATTTGGACTACAAACTGTTCTGTCCAGAGTATATCGCGAAGGGACGCTAGCCATGAGCTCCGTTGGGCGTTCGCAGGAGAAGCTAGGCATCGTCGCACGGGTCGCGCAACGGGCGGCGAGACACCGGCGGGCGGTTGTGATCGGCTGGCTTGTGCTGCTGATCGGTGCGCTTGGAGTCTCCGGTGTCGTGGGCACCAAGTACGCCAACAACTTCTCGCTTCCGGGAACCGAATCCCAGCGCGCCGCCGACCTGCTCAAGCGTGAGTTCCCCGCCCAGGCAGGTGATTCCGACCAGATAGTCCTGGCCGCGCGTCACGGGGCCGTCACCGACGCGGCGGTTCGCTCGCGCGTCGCGCCGATGCTGGCCGCAGTGGCGCGACTGGCGCACGTCACCGGCGTGAGCAGCCCCTTCACGGCCAACGGCGCCCGGGCGATCTCCCCCGACGGCAAGGTCGCGTTCGCGACGGTGACCTTCGACAAGCGAGCAAACGTGCTTCCGCCATCGGCCACCGAACGGGTGATCAGGGTCGCGAAGAGCGCCGGCTCGCCGCTGCTGCAGGTGGCGCTCGGTGGTCAGGCGATCGAACAGGTGCAGAAGCCGTCGCTCGGCGCGGCGACGGCTATCGGTCTGCTCGCGGCCATCGTCGTGCTGCTCGTCACCTTCGGCTCGCTGATCGCGATGGGACTGCCGATCATCACCGCGCTCCTCGGCCTCGGGACCGGCATCGGCCTGGCCGGTCTTGGCTCGAGGCTCATCGGCATGCCCAGTTTCGCCACCCAGCTCGCGGCGATGATCGGCCTCGGTGTGGGGATCGACTACGCGCTGTTCATCGTCACCCGCTTTCGCGAGAACTACCTCATCGACGGCGATGTGCATGGCGCGATCGTCGGCGCGATGGACACCGCCGGCCGCGCCGTGCTGTTCGCCGGCGCGACCGTGATCATCGCGCTGCTGGGTCAGTTTGCCCTCGGCGTTGACTTCCTCTACGGCCTAGCGGTCGCCTCTGCGCTCGCTGTGCTGATGACGATGCTTGCCGCGCTGAGCGTGTTGCCGGCGTTGCTCGCGCGTTTCGGCGAGCGCATCGGGCGACGCCGGAGCGGGCGACGGCGGGGCCGGCGGACGACCGCAGCGAGAAACACGCCGACTGGTTTCTGGGTGCGTTGGTCGGGCTTCATCGAACGTCACCCGTGGGAGGGCGCGATCGCGGGCCTGGCGATCATGCTCACCCTCTCCTCACCGGCGCTCGCGCTGCGTCTGGGCAACAGTGACGCGGGCAACAACCCCCCCGGTCAAACCACCCGCCAGGCCTACGACCTGCTCGCCAAGGGCTTCGGCCCAGGCTTCAACGCCCCGCTTCAGGTCGTTGCGAGCCTGCCCCGCCCGAACGACATGGCGGTGCTCACGAGCATCGCGAGCGCGCTGCGCGCGACCAGCGATGTGGCCTCCGTATCGGCGGCTCGCGTGAGCCCGCGGGGCCTGACCGCGGTGTTCAACGTCTACCCGCGCTCGGCACCGCAGGCACTGGCGACCACGGAGCTCGTGAGCACGCTGCGCCAGCGCACGCTGCCACCTCTCGCAGCCAGCACCGCCACGACGCTTCTCGTTGGCGGCGGGAATGCCACCACGATCGACTTCACCCATGTTCTCTCCAGCAAGCTGCCGCTGTTCGTGGGCGTGGTCGTGCTCCTCTCCGCGCTGCTGCTGCTGGTCGTCTTCAGATCACTCGTCATCCCGCTGCAGGCCGCGGTCATGAACCTCCTCTCGATCGGCGCTTCGCTCGGCGTGGTCGTCGCGATCTTCCAATGGGGCTGGCTCGGCAGCATCTTCAACGTGAAGGGCGCTCCGATCCAGGCGTTCATCCCGGTGATGCTGTTCGCGATCGTGTTCGGCCTCTCGATGGACTACGAGGTGTTCCTCGTCTCACGCATACACGAGGAGTGGACACGCAGCCGCGACCCGCAGCAGGCCGTCCGCCACGCCCTCGCCTCGACTGGGCGAGTGATTACCGCTGCTGCCACGATCATGATCTGCGTCTTTCTCTCGTTTGTCGTTGGAGGCGAACGAGTTCTCGAGCTCTTCGGGCTCAGCCTCGCGAGTGCCGTGTTCCTCGACGCGTTTGTCGTCCGCAGCCTGCTACTGCCCTCCGTGCTGCAACTCCTCGGGCGACGCACGTGGGCCTTGCCCAGCTGGCTGGAGAGCCGCCTGCCCCGCATCGCCATCGACCGTGACTTGGGCACCCTCGAGCCGGCCTTCGAGGAGGGGGCGTGACGTCGCCGTCACGAGGCCTGGAGAGCATGTCTGAGACGTGTTTGTGGGCGCGGACGGTGGCGAGGCGATGCCGAGCTTCCAGGACATCTCCAAGGACCAGATCGAGATCACCGACGACGAGAGCTGGAAGACGTTCTTTCTGTACGGGTACAGCTTCAAGTCGAAGCTCGGCATGGAGATGTGCCCGCGGACGGCGGCGCTGATGGAGCGAATCCCCTCGACGCGAAGCGCAACCAGGAGGCTTGGGAGAGGCGCTACAGGGCGCGCAAGTGAGCCCAACAGGTCGCGGCCACGGGAACACCGGATCGACTCGGCCACAGGAAAAGGAGGACGAATGTCCAGCTACAGCATGAAGAACCTGAAGGAAATCGACGATGTCGCCGGCGCGAGTGTGCCGGAGGTCGAGGCGCGCTTCGCTCGCAAGCATCTTGACTCGCGAGAGCTCGGCGTCAGCTACTTCCACTACGCGCCCGGCTATCGGTCGCGAATGGGTCACCACCACCGCGAGCAGGAGGAGGCCTACGTCATCGTCGGCGGCTCCGGGCGCATGAAGCTCGACGAGGAGATCGTCGAGCTGCGCCAGTGGGATGTGATACGGGTCGCCCCGGAGGTGGTGCGGGCGTTTGAGAGCGGCCCAGAGGGGCTCGAGATCATCGCCGTCGGCGGCTCGAGGCCCGAGGACGGCGACGGAGCTCGAGTCCCGGACTGGTGGACGGACTGACCAGCAGCCGCCGGGGATGGACCCGTTTCGCACACCCACACATCTATCTGGGGAGGCAACATGCCCGAACACTCGACTTCAGACCGCAAACCGCCGAGCGTCGTGGTCGTCGGCGGCGGCTACGGCGGGATCGCCGTCGCCAAGGCACTCGACGAGGTGGCCGATGTCGTGCTGGTCGATCCCAAGGACTCCTTCGAGCACAACGTCGCGGCTCTACGCGCGCTCGTTGACCCATCGTGGAGCTCTCGGATCCGCTTCTCCTATGACGGGCTGCTCAAACGCGGCCGCGTCATCCGCGACCGTGCGGTTCAGGTCGACTCGAGGAGAGTGGTGCTCGAGTCGGGCAAGGAGCTCGTCCCCGACTTCATCGTGCTCGCCACCGGATCGAGTTACCCGTTCCCCGGTAACAGCGGCGCGGAGGATGCGCGCGAGGCTGCGGCGCGCTTCCGCGACGGACACGACGCGCTCGCCGGGGCGGATCGCGTGCTGCTGCTCGGCGCCGGTCCGGTCGGGATCGAGCTCGCTGGTGAGATTGCGGCGGCCTGGCCCGCCAAGCACGTGACGATCGTAGATGTCGTCGATGACCTCCTCGGCGGAAGGTTCAAGGTCGAGCTGCGGCAGGAGTTGCGTCGCCAGCTCGAGCAGCACGGAGTCGAGCTCGTGCTCGGAAGCCCTCTGAGCGAGCCACCGCCCACGCCTCCTAGCGTGGCAGGTGCCTTCACGGTCGCCACCGAGGCCGGCACCGAGATCACTGCCGATCTCTGGTTTCGCTGCTACGGCGTGACGCCCAGAAGCGACTATCTGGCCGCCGAGCTCGCAGCCGCTCGGACACCTGATGGGTTCATCGAGGTCACGCCGACGCTCCAGCTCCCTGGCCACCCCAAGGTCTTTGCGCTCGGTGACGTCTCCACCCTCAACCCGAAGATGGCCGGGTACGCGGGCGTTCAGGCTCAACTCGTGGCGAGCAATATACGCGCGCTGATCGACGGCGAGGAGCTCGAGCAGTCCGAACCGATGGGGGAGGTCATCCTCGTAACCGTCGGACCCGAAGGAGGCGCCGCCCAGCTGCCCGATCGAGACGACATCGCCGGCCCGGAGACCGCAGCCCAATACAAGAGCCGGGACATGATGGTCGACCGGTTCCGCGCGATGTTCGACGCCGCCCCGTCGAGCGAATAGGCACGAAGCGGCCCCGCTCAGGACCAGGCCAGCCTCTTCCAGCACCCGCAGGTGCTTGATCACGCCGAAGCGCGTCATCGGCAACCGCCGCTCCAGCGACTGCGCAATTCGTCCACAGCCGCACCGAGCGCGCATACCCGGCGTTAGGTTCGTGTCATCCAAACCCGTCTACCAGAGGAAACAATCGCGCAGATGCCCGGTGCTGGCCAGGTCCAGTCCGCGACGCTCCTCGAACGGACCGCGAGCGCGCACGTGCGCCCGCTGCCGCCCGGCCCGGCGGCGCCGCTGCCGATGCAGACCGCCCTGTTCTGGCCGCGCGTGGACCCGTTCCTGCGCGCCTGCCGGCGGCGCTACGGGCCCACGTTCACCATGCGCGTGTTCCCCTGGGGAACCGTCGTCGTCGTCTCCGATCCCGAGGCGGTCAAGACGGTCTTCACGGGCGATCCCTCCATCTGGAGGGCAGGAGAGTCCTATGACCTGCTCGCTCCGCTGATCGGCGAGCGCTCCGTGGTGCTGCTCGACGGCGCCGAGCACCTGCACGTGCGCAAGCGGATGCTCCCCCCCTTTCACGGCGAGATGGTGCGCCGCCACGAGCAGCTGATCGAGACGATCGCCGCCGCGGAGGTGGCCGGCTGGCCGGTCGGGCGGCCGATCACGCTGATCGAGGGGATGCGTGCGATCACGCTGGAGGTGATGCTGCGAGCGGTGATCGGCGCCGAGCGGCCGGAGCTGCTGGATGAGCTGCGCGTGGCGCTCGCCGACGCCGTCCAGCTGGAGGCGCTGGTGCTGCTGATGTGGGCCTGGCCACCGCTGAAGCGGATCGGTCCGGGCGCGCATTCATCCGCCGCCTGGGACACGCCAGAAGCCTCCTGAGCAGGGAGATCCAGCGCCGGCGGGCCGATCCGGCCGTGGGAGAGCGCTCGGACGTCCTGTCGCTGCTCATCAGCGCCGGCGAGCTGGACGACGACGAGCTGCTCGATCAGCTCGCCACGCTGCTGCTGGCCGGCCACGACACCTCCACCACGGCGCTCGCGTGGGCCCTGGAGCGGCTGGTGCGCCATCCCGCCGCGCTCGCGCGTGCGCGCCGCGACGAGGTGTACCTCGGTGCTGTCGTCAAGGAGTCGCTGCGGCTGCGCCCGGTGCTGCCCGCCGTGGCGCGCCGCGTGGCCGAGCCCGTGCGGCTGGCCGGCCACACCCTGCCCGCGGGTACCACCGTGATGCCCTGCATCCGGCTCCTGCACCTGTCACCAGACCTCTATCCAGATCCCACCAGCTTCCGCCCGGAGCGGTTCCTCGAAGGTCAGGGCCACGGCTATGCGTGGATACCGCTCGGCGGCGGCACGCGGCGGTGCATCGGCGCGTCGTTCGCCTGCTCGCAGATGCGCATCGTGCTGCGCACGGTCCTCGACCGCGCCGAGCTGAGCCCAGAGCGGCCCGAGGACGAGCCGATCAGGAACAGGCACATCACGCTCGTGCCCGGCCGTGGGGGCCGCGTGGTCAAGACCACCTCTCTGACGGCCTCCCGCCGGTAGAGTCGGCCTCCCAGCCGCTCGCACCGCCTCCCGCCGACACCGCGGGCTGCTCGCATCGACCGCACCAGCAATGCCGTGACGCCCACACACCGCAGCAAGCGCCCCGCCTCGCCTCCTTCGGCGCCGGAGC
>DAINPC010000071.1:8263-9716 GCA_036743695.1 Solirubrobacteraceae bacterium
CGAGCCCGCGCTGGAGCCAAGGGTCGAGGTTCGCTGGGCTGCGGGTCCCTGCGAGGTGCGCGGCGCGGTGGCCGTCAGGGAGCAGGTCTTCTGCCGCGAGCAGGGCGTGCCTCGCGCCGAGGAGCTCGACGGGCGCGACGGGCAGGCGCTGCACGTCGTCGCCCTGCAGCCGCCCGACGGGCATGTGATCGGCACGTTGCGACTGCTGCTTGACGGACGCCGCGCCAAGGTCGGACGCGTGGCCGTCGAACGCCACTGGCGCAACCGCGGGATCGCCTCGCGGATGCTGGAGCTCGCGCTGGCGGGCGCACGGCAGCGCGGCTGCTGCGAGGCGCGTCTGGCCTCCCAACTGCAGGCGAGGAGTCTCTACGAGCGGGCCGGCTTCACCGTCGAATCGGACGTCTTCGACGAGGCGGGGATTCCCCACGTGTGGATGAGCCGGCCGCTGGCCGGCGACGGTTAGGTTGGGCTGTGCCGCCGTCCGCTGCCGCCGGCCGCGTCCTCACCGGGTATCATCAGTGGGAATCAGCCGCTGGGCGCGTCCCGTGCGGCGATCCGCCACAGGTCCGTGGCAAGGGGAGCAATGTGAGCCAAGCAGCATCGGCGACCCGCGCCGCCACAGCCGGGACATCGCACCCGGGAGGAGCCTTCTGGCGCGAGGCCTTGGCCCCCTACGCCCAGCCCCATCTCGGACGCAGCCTGCTCGACCTTGCGACCTCCGTGGTGCCCTACCTCGGGCTCTCCGTCCTGATGTACCTGTCGCTCGGCTACTCCTACCTGCTCGCACTGCTGATAGCGATCCCAGCCGCGGGATTCCTGGTGCGCACGTTCATCCTCTTCCACGACTGCTCGCACGGCTCGTTCCTGCCCTCCAAGCGCGCCAACATGTGGCTGGGCGTGGCCCTGGGCCTGTTCGTCTACTCGCCGTTCCTGCGCTGGCGCCACGACCACGCCATCCACCACGCCACCTCCGGGGACCTGGATCGGCGGGGCGGTGGAGACGTCCGCACGCTGACCGTGTCGGAGTACGCGGAGCTCTCCTGGCGCGGGCGGCTGGCCTACCGCCTGTTCCGCAATCCGCTGATCATGTTCGGGGTCGGCCCGATCGTCGCCCTCCTCGTCGGCCCGCGCCTGGTTCCGCGCTCGGCGCGACCGCGCTTGCGCCGCAGCGTGATCGGCACCAACGTCGCCCTGGCCGTGCTCGTGGGAGCGCTGTGCTGGCTGATCGGCTGGCGCGACTACCTGCTCGTGCAGGCGCCCACAGTGCTGCTCGCGGGCTCCGCCGGCATCTGGCTGTTCTACGTCCAACACCAGTTCGAGGACGCTTACTGGGAGAGCGCCGACGGCTGGAGCTACGCCGACGCCGCGTTGCGCGGCAGCTCCTATCTGAAGCTGCCCAAGGTGCTCCAGTTCTTCTCCGGCAACATCGGCCTGCACCACGTCCACCACCTCA
>DAINPC010000072.1:0-9624 GCA_036743695.1 Solirubrobacteraceae bacterium
CGCCACCAGGATGCGCTCGGCGAAGCCGAGCCCGCCGGCGAGGAGCGTGCGGCAGGCCAGCACCGGCCCTTTGAGCGAGTCCAGTGCCGCATGTGCCACGCCGTCGAGCAGCTCGCCGCCCAGCCACGAGGCGGAGGGCGCGCCCAGCGCCAGCAGCTCGTGCTCGGCCGCCCGCTCGAGGATCACCCGCGGCGGGGGGCCCGCGGGGTCGATCGCGGCCGTGCAGGGAACCTCGAGACGCTCGGCGATCTCGACCGCGCGCTCCATGATGTGCTCCGCTCGCGGCGGGCTGATGGCCGCGCTGCGATAGGCCCCCGCGCCCGTGACGGCGGTCACTGCCAGCAGCGTCAGGTGCCCGTGCGGGCCCGCCAGGACCGCCGCCTGCTCGACCGCCGCCAGGCTCCCGCGCGTGCCATCCACCGCGCAGAGGATGTCCGTGAACGGCCGCTCGGGCGCTGGCTCTGCCTCGGGCTCTGCCCCGTCCTCGCGGGGTTGGCGTGCTCCTGTCTCGGACATGCCCAGAACCTAGAGCCGGGGCGCGGCGCCTCGCATCCGCTGATTTCCACCACGCATCACCGTGTATTTCCGCGGCCTGCCCCGGGCTCCCGCGCTAGTAGGCTGACGGCCATGAGCCACACCGTCGCCGAGCCCGAGCCCCCTTACCACCTGCTGCTCGACCGGGACGAGGTTCCCGTGGGAGCGAGCGCGTTGCGCCTGCTGATCTCCGACGAGGCGCACGAGCCGGAGATCCGCCAGCTGGCCAGGGAGGTGCTCGCCGGACTGGAGGAGATCCCTGACGAGCGCGGGATCCTCACGGTGTCGCTGGCGCCGCGGCAGATGAAGATCACCCACAGCGCCGTCAGGCTGCTGCTCAACGACCTTCAGCGCGGGCAGGCCGGGGAGCGGGAGATCCTGCACCGGATCCTCGAGAAGCTGCCGGACGAGCACACGATGCGCGCGATCGTGATCGAGTAGCGCGCCGCGAGGAACACGCGGCCCGGCCGGCTCAGGTCGGCTCGGGGACCATCTCAATCGCCCCGCACGGACACTCCTGCATACAGATGCCGCAGCCCTTGCAGTAGTCGTAGTCGATCTCATAGCGCTCTCCCGGCGCCAGCTTGATCACGGCGTTGTCCGGGCACAGCCCGTAGCAGTTGTCGCATTCGAAGCAGTTGCCGCACGACAGGCAGCGCCGCGCCTCGAACAGCGCGTTCTCCTCATCGAGCCCGAGCTGGACCTCGGAGAAGCTCGACTGGCGCCGGACGGCGTCCAGGCGCGGAGCGAGGGTCTTGGGGGCGTCGCTGTAGTACCAGGCGTTGAGCTCCTCGAAGCCGGCTAGCTCGTGCTTGACGGGGTCCTCGGACTGTGTGCCCTGCAGCCAGCGATCGATGTGCCGGGCGGCCTTCTTGCCGTGGCCGACCCCGACGGTGACCGTGCGCTCGTCCGGCACCATGTCGCCGCCGGCGAAGATCCCGGGGTGCCCGGTCATCATGTTCGCGGCCACCTTCACCACGCCGTCCTCGATCTCCAGCCCCGGCACGCCGTCCAGCAGCGACAGGTCGGCTTCCTGGCCGAGCGCCAGCACCACCGAGTCCGCCTCCAGCTCCTCCAGCTCGCCTGTCGGCTGGGGAAAGCCCGTCTCGTCGAGCTCCATCTTCTCGAGCACCAGGCTGCCCTCGTCGGCGCTCTTGATCGTCGAGAGCCACTTCATCACCACGCCCTCCTCGAGCGCTTCCTGCACCTCGAAGTCGTGCGCGGGCATCCGCTCGCGGTTGCGCCGGTAGACGACGATCGCGTCGCTGGCCCCGAGCCGCCTGGCCGTGCGCGCGACATCCATCGCGGTGTTGCCACCCCCGTAGACCACCACGCGACGGCCCAGCAGCGGCTTCTCCTCCGCCTCCATGTCGCGCAGCAGCGAGACCGCGTCGAGGATGTGCGCGGCCTCCCCGGCCGGGATGTATGCGCGCCTGCCGATGTGCGCGCCGACCGCCAGGAATGCGGCGTCGAAGCCGCCGTCCTTCATCTCGCGGGCGATGTCGGTGACCTTGCGCTCGCACTCCAGGGTCACGCCCAGCTCGAGGATGCGCTGGATCTCCGCTTCCAGCACGTCGCGCGGCAGACGGTAGGCGGGGATGCCGAAGCGCATCATCCCCCCCGGGAGCGGTCCCGCGTCGTGGACGGCGACCTCGTGCCCGAGCAGCGCCAGGTGATAGGCCGCGGAGAGCCCCGAGGGCCCGGCGCCGACGACCAGCACACGCTTGCCCGATCGCTCGCCCGCGCTCTCGGGCTTCCATCCGTGCTTGATCGCCTCGTCGCCGAGGAAGCGCTCGACGGAGTTGATCCCGACCGCCTCATCCAGCTGTGCGCGGTTGCACACGGTCGTGCAGGGGTGGTAGCAGACGCGGCCCATCACCGCAGGGAACGGGTTGTCGCGCATGATCTGCCGCCACGCCGCCTCGTAGTCGCCCTCCTCGGCGTGATACAGCCACTGCTGGATGTTCTCGCCCGCCGGGCACCCGGCGTTACAGGGCGGCAGCCGATCGACGTAGAGGGGGCGCTCGTCGCGCCACGCGCCGGTCTTGTTGGCGAGGCTCGAGCCGACCTCGAGCGTGATCGCGAAGGGCTTGTCCATCACAAGAGCCCGTAGCGCTCGATGTTGCGGTCGGCGATCGCCTGGATGTGCGCCAGCACGTCCTCGCGCCGGGTCGGCTTGAACAGGTGCTTGTAGCGGCCCTGCAGCTCCAGGTACTCCTCGACCGGGCGGCGGCGGCGGATCTTCGAGACGGAGCTCACCTCGCCGTCGATGGCCTCGAACACCGGGAACAGGCCCGTCTCCTTGGCCAGGCGCGCCACCTCGATCGTCGCCGACGCCTCACAGCTCCAGCCGAGCGGGCAGGTGACGAGCACGTGCAGATAGCGCGCGCCGCGCATCTCCATCGCGCGCTCCACCTTGGCCTCGAGGTCGCGCAGATCGGCGACCGTGGCCGTGGCGACGTAGGGGATCTCGTGCGCCATCGCGATCCGCGGCAGGCTCTTGCCCTGTCCGAACACGTTCCCCGGCTCCTCGCCGACCGCCTGCGTGGTCATCGTGCGCGCCGCGGGCGGCGTGGAGCCCGAGCGCTGCACGCCGGTGTTCATGTAGGCCTCGTTGTCGTAACAGATGTAGAGCACGTCGTCATTTCGCTCGAACATCCCTGACAGGCATGCCAGCCCGATGTCCACGGTGCCGCCGTCTCCCCCCTGACCGACGACGCGAACGTCGCTGCGCCCCTTCGCCTTCAGGGCGGCTGCGATCCCGGTAGCGACCGCGGGCGCGTTGCCGAACAGCGAGTGCAGCCACGGCATCTGCCACGAGGACTCCGGATAGGGGGTCGAGAAGACCTCCAGGCAGCCCGTGGCGTTGGCCGCGATCAGCTGCCCGCCGGTCGCGCGCATCGCGGCGTCCAGCGCGTAGCGCGCACCGAGCGCCTCGCCACAGCCCTGGCACGCGCGATGGCCCTTGGTGATCGCGTTGCTGCGGTTGGGGTCGGCCGCCACGGAGCGCAGCTCGGGGTCCAGAAGCCTGTTCCCGGCCGCGTGAGAGCCCACCTGGTAGAACTTGATCGGCCTGCTCGCCATCGCCTACACCGGCCCCGCGGCCACCACGCCGATGTCGCGCAGCATGTTCTCAGCGTGCGGTCCGGATCGACGTCTCGCGCGGGTGCGCTCCAGCTCGCGCTCGACCAGCTCGGAGTTGAGGTCCAGGAACGTCAGCGGCTGCAGGCGCTCGGCCGCCGCGTCCTCGCACAGCCGGCACACCGAGGCGGCCGTGATCGGACGCCCGCCCAGCCCGGCGATCACCGTGTACACGTGGGCGGCGCTGCCCGCGATTGCGATGCGCACGTTCTGCGAGAGGATGCCCCCGATGCCCAGGGCGAGCGCCTTCTCGATCACGATCACGCGCGCTGCGTGGCCGAGCGCGGCGCGCACGTCCTCCAGCGGGAAGGGACGAAACGCCTTCAGCCCGACCGCGCCGATGCTCACGCCCCGCTCGCGCAGCTCGTCGACCGCGTCCTCGATCGTGCCGAGAACCGACCCGAGCGCCACCACGATCGTCTCCGCGTCCTCACAGCGGTAGCGGCGCAGCAGCCCGTCCTGCTCGCGGCCGAGCACGCCGCTCAGCTCGCGGGAGAGCTCGGGGATCAGGTCGAGCGCCTGCATCTGCTTGACGTGCGCCAGGTACTTCACCTCGGTGAACGCCTCCGGTCCGACGAGCGCGCCGATCGTCACCGGCTCGGCCGGGTCGAGCACCTGCCGCGGCTCATAGGCGGGCAGGAAGCCGTCCACCTGCTCGGCGCTCGGCAGGTCGATCCGCTCGTAGGCGTGGGTGAGGATGAAGCCGTCCATGCAGACCATCACCGGCAGCGAGAGCTCCTCCGCCAGCCGGAACGCCAGTATGTGGGTGTCGACCGCCTCCTGGTTGGACTCGACGTAGAGCTGGATCCAGCCCGAGTCGCGCTGGGACATCGAGTCGGAGTGGTCGTTCCAGATGTTGATCGGCGCGCCGATCGCGCGGTTGGCGACGGTCATCACGATCGGCAGCCCCAGGCCCGAGGCGTTGTAGAGCGCCTCCGCCATGTACAGCAGCCCCTGGCTGGCTGTGGCCGTATATGAGCGCGCGCCCGTCGCCGAGGCTCCGATCGCCACCGACATGGCCCCGAACTCCGACTCCACGTTGACGAACTCACACGGCGCCAGCTCGCCGCTCTTGACCATCGCCGAGAGCGCCTCCACGATGTGCGTCTGCGGCGAGATCGGGTAGGCGGGGATGACCTCCGGTCGGCACAGTGCCACCGTGCGCGCCACCGCGCGCGATCCCTCGAGCTGCTCAAGCATCGACGTACACCTGCCTCGCGGCGATCACGTGCTCGAAGCACGCCCGGGCCGCGGCGACGTTGCCCTCGGCGAGATTGCCCGCGAAGCGAGATTCGATCGCCTGCGTGACCGACTCCAGCGACACGACGGCGGTGAGCGCGGCCAGGCCTCCCAGCAGCGCCGCGTTGGGTCGCATCTGCCCGATGTGCCTGCGGCAGATGTCCCACGCGGGGACCGTCAGCAGGCGCTCGTGGTGAAAGCCCTGGGTCCACTCGCCCAGCCCGAGCTCGTCGAAGCTGCGCGTGGAGTTGATCAGCACGTAGCCGTCCGAGCGCAGCCCCCCGAAGACATCGACCTGGTGCAGGAGCGTGGGATCCTGCACGATCAGCGCGTCCGGCTCGGAGACCGGCTCGCGCGTGCGGATCTCGTGGTCGTCGATGCGGCAGAACGACACCACCGGCGCGCCCGTGCGCTCCGATCCGAAGCTCGGGAACGCCTGGGCGTGGCGGTCCTCCCGGAAGGCCGCCAGGGACAGCAGCTCGGCCGCCGTTACGACGCCCTGCCCGCCACGGCCGTGGATGCGGATCTGGAACATCGCGGTGCGCGCGCTCCTCTCGGTGAAGTCCTCTTGAAGTCGTGTGTAGATCCACCCGACATGCAAGCGTGTCTTCAAGTCCACCAGCCATCCGCTCCCCCCACATCCGTGAAAAACCCGCACCGCCCGTCGGCCGTTCGCCGCGGGATCCCGCGAGCCCGCTGCGCGCGCCCGGGCAAGCTGCTAAACCCAACCCCCCCGACGAACAGGAGATCGGCGAGCGTGTGCCTGGCAATTCCCGGCCGAGTCGTGAAGGTCGTAGACGATGCCAACCAGCTCGCCCAGGTGGACGTCGCCGGCGTCAAGCGCACCGTCAACGTCGGGCTGCTCGACGGATACGGCGAGCATGCGGGCGCGCTCGTCGGCCAGTGGGTGCTGATCCACGTGGGATTCGCGCTCTCGAGGATCGACGAGCAGGAGGCGATGGCCACGCTCGACCTGCTGCAGCAGATGGGCGCTGCCTACGACCAGGAGCTGCAGGAGCTCTCAGAGAGCGCGATCGAATGACCGACATCGGTCTCGGCGGCGATCTGGAGTGCCAGACCTGTGGCGACGTGGCCACGAGGATGCGGGTGCTGGCGGTGGAGGAGGGGGAGCGCCTCGCGCTCTGCCTCGACGAGGGCGAGCGCCGGCGAACGGTGGACACGGGGATAGTCGGCGCGGTCCTGCCCGGCGACACGCTGCTCGTGCACGCTGGCACGGCTCTGATCCGGGAGAGAGCATGAGGTTCGTGGAGGAGTTCCGCGACGCGGGGCTTGGCCGCGCGCTGGCCGCTGAGATCCTCGCGTTGGTGCAGGACGGACGCACCTACAAGCTGATGGAGGTCTGCGGCGGGCACACCCACTCGATCTACCGCTACGGGATCGACGGCCTGCTCCCGGAGGCCGTCGAGCTGGTGCACGGCCCCGGCTGCCCGGTGTGCGTGCTGCCGATGGGCCGCGTCGACGACGGCATCGCGATCGCGCACGAGCCGAACGTGATCTTCACGTGCTTCGGCGACATGATGCGCGTGCCCGGCTCACACGGAAGCCTGCTCGAGGCCAAGGCCGAGGGAGCGGACGTGCGGATGGTCTACTCGCCCCTCGATGCCCTTGCGATCGCCAGGCGCAACCCGGACCGGGACGTCGTCTTCTTCGCGATCGGCTTCGAGACGACGGCTCCCTCGACGGCGCTCACGCTCAAGCGCGCCAAGGCAGAGGGGGTCAAGAACTTCTCGTGCATGAGCAACCACGTGACGATCGTGCCCCCGCTGCGAGCGCTGCTGGACTCGCCCGGGCTGGAGATAGACGGATTCATCGGCCCGGGGCACGTCTCGACAGTCGTCGGCGCCCGGCCCTTTGAGTTCATTCCCGCCGACTACGGCAAGCCGTTCGTGATCTCGGGCTTCGAGCCGCTCGACGTGCTCCAGTCGATCCAGATGCTGCTCGTGCAGCTGACCACGGGCAGGTGCGAGGTCGAGAACCAGTACGGGCGTGTCGTGCCCTGGGACGGCAACCGCCGCGCGCTGGAGGTGATGGCGGAGGTGTTCGAGCTGCGCCCGCACTTCGAGTGGCGCGGTCTGGGCTTCATCTCCCAGAGCGCTCTGAAGCTGTCCGATGCCTACGCGGAGCTCGATGCCGAGCGACGCTACGGAATACCCGGCGTGCGTGTGGCGGACCCCAAGGCATGTCAGTGCGGGGAGGTGCTCAAGGGCGTCATCAAGCCCTGGCAGTGCAAGGTGTTCGGCACCGCGTGCACGCCCGAGCGCCCGATCGGCACCTGCATGGTCTCGCCGGAGGGCGCCTGCGCCGCCTACTACACCTATGGCCGCTACACGCGCGGACGCGAGGCGATCGCGTGAGCGCCACCACGCGCGAGCAGCGGATCCTCGAGATCGTGCAGGGGACGCGCGCGAAGCAGGCGAGGTTTCGCGACCGGCAGATCACCACCGCGCACGGCGCCGGCGGCAAGGCCTCGCAGTCGTTGATCGAGGGACTGCTGCTGCCGGCACTGCACAACGACGCCCTGGCGGCCCTGGGGGACGCTGCGAGCGTGTCGGTGAACGGCACCGCGCTCGCGCTCACGACCGACAGCTATGTGGTGAGACCGATCCGCTTCCCCGGCGGATCGATCGGCGAGCTCGCGGTCAACGGGACGGTCAACGACCTGGCCGTCTCGGGCGCACGCCCGCTCGCGCTCACGCTGTCACTCGTGCTCGAGGAGGGGCTGCCAACCGCGGAGCTGCGCGCGGAGATCGACGCGATCGCCCGCGCCGCAGACGCCGCCGGCGTGCAGGTCGTCGCCGGTGACACGAAGGTCGTCGAGCGCGGGCACGCCGACAGCATGTACGCATGCACTACCGGGCTCGGCGTAGTCGATCCCCGCGCAAGGCTCTCTCCCCGCGGCCTGGAGCCCGGTGATCGCATCATCGTCTCCGGCCGGGTGGGCGAGCACGGGATGGCGGTCATGCTCGCGCGCGACGAGTTCGCGCTGGAGGCGGAGATACGCTCCGACACGCGCTCGCTGTGGCCGGCCGCAGACGCTCTGCTGGAGGCGGCCGGCGCCGACCTGCACTGCATGCGCGACGCCACCCGGGGCGGCGTGGCCTCGGCCCTGAACGAGCTGGCCCGAGCCTCCAGCGTGGCGGCTCTCGTGCGCGAGGCCGACGTGCCGGTCGCGCCCGCGGTCGCCGGAGCCGCCGAGCTGCTCGGGATCGACCCCATGTACATCGCCAACGAGGGCAAGCTCGTCGCGTTCGTCGCGCCCGCCTCCGCGTCTGGCGCCCTGGACGCGCTGCGAGCGGTTCCTGGCTGCGAGCAGGCTGCCGAGATAGGCGAGGTGCTGCGCGAGTTTCCCGGGATGGTGCTCGTGGATACCGCCTTCGGCGGGCGTCGTGTCATGGACCTGCTGGCAGGGGATCCGCTGCCGCGGATCTGCTGAGGGAGGCGGAGCGGTCGATGGCCTCGGCGCAGCGCACGGCGACCGACATTCCTCCCCCAAGCTGATGCACGAGCTCTCGATCAGCCGCTCGGTCCTCGACACCGCCCTCGCTCACGCGTGCGGACGCCGCGTGCTGCTCGTCGAGGTGAGCATCGGGGGGCTGCGCCAGGTCGCGCCCGCGTCGCTCGCGTTCTACTTCGAGATCCTCTCGCGCGGCACTGCCTGCGAGGGGGCTGAGCTGACGACGCGGCTGATGCCCGCGCGGCTGCGCTGCGACTGCGGGAGTGAGTGGCAGCTCGAGCATCCATCCTTTCGCTGTCCGCGCTGCGGCGGCGGGAACGTGACCGTGCTCGACGGCGAGCAGCTCTGTGTGGATTCGATCGAAGTGGAGGAGGAGGCATGCACCGCACCAAGGTGAGGGTCGCAACGGACGTGCTCGACGCCAACGAGACGATCGCGCGGGCGAACCGCGCGGACTTCGATCGCGCGGGCGTGCGGGTCGTGAACCTGATGAGCGCGCCCGGCGCGGGCAAGACGATGCTGCTCGAACGCGTGCTCGGCGGCGGTCTCGGCGACGGTCTCCTCGACGGTCTCGGCGAGGTGCGGGTGGGGGTGCTCGAGGGCGACGTTCAGGGCTCGTTCGACGCCGACCGCCTGTCCCTGCTGCACGTGCCCGTCACCCAGTTGAACACCGACCCGGGCTTCGGCGGCGAGTGCCACTTGGACGCCAACATGGTCCGTTCGGCGCTCGGCGCGATGGCGCTCGAGGAGATCGACCTGCTCGTGATCGAGAACGTCGGCAACCTCGTCTGCCCGGCGGAGTTCCGTGTCGGCGAGGACAGGCGGGCGATGATCTCCTCGGTCACAGAGGGCGATGAGAAGCCGCTGAAGTACCCGCTGATGTTCCGCACGTGCGAGCTGGTGGTGGTCAACAAGATCGATCTGCTGCCCCACCTGGACTTCTCGCTGGAGAGATTCCTGGCAAACCTCGACCAGGTCAATCCCAGCGCCGAGCACATGCTCCTCAGCGCACGGACGGGTGAGGGCGTGGAGGCGTTCGCGGACTGGCTGGCGTGCGTGGCGCAGACCACGCCGGCGCCCGCGCGAGCAGAGGCCGAGCCGGCGTGAGTGGCGCAGCTCACCCTGCGAGCGCGGATGCCCGCTCGCGCGAGGGTGACGCTCTACAGGCCGAGCGCCTGCAGGCGCTGCTCGCGCTGCGAACCGAGTCCAACGAGCTGTTCTTCGCTCGCGCCGCC
>DAINPC010000073.1:0-5687 GCA_036743695.1 Solirubrobacteraceae bacterium
ACCTGATCGGAGAATGAGGCGAGGCATGCGGTGCTCCAGAGGGTAAACGTCGGGCGCTGGTCGCTCGAGGCCTACGACGGGATCGCGCCCGCCGCGATCCTCCAGGAGCTGCGCGGGCTTGCCGGCGAGCTGGCGGGCGCGCGCATCCTGCACGTCAACGCGACCCCCTACGGCGGCGGCGTGTCGGAGCTGCTGCGTTCGAGCGTCCCGCTGCTGCGCGACCTCGGCCTGACCGTGGACTGGGAGGTGATGGGCGGCAGCCCCGACTTCTTCAGCGCCACCAAGGCCCTCCACAACGCGCTGCAGGGCTCCCCCCGCTCACTCACCGAGGCCGAGCAGGCGGCCTACCTCGAGTGCGTGAGAGAGAACGCCGAGTCGCTCGCCGGCGCCTATGACTTCATCGTCGTGCACGACCCGCAGCCGGCGGGGCTGCTGAGCGCGCACGGCCACGGAAGCGCGCACTGGGTCTGGCGCTGTCACATCGACACCAGCGAGCCCAACGCGGAGGCGTGGCGCTTCATGCGGCCCTATCTCGAAGGCTACGACGCCGCGGTCTTCACCATGCCCGAGTTCGTCCCGCCCGACTTCCCCGTCGCCCGCGTGGAGACGATCGCCCCGGCGATCGATCCGCTCAGCCCCAAGAACCTCGACCTCGACCTCGCCACCGCCAGCCAGATCCTCGACTGGATCGGCGTCGATCTGCCTGGACGGCTGGTGACGCAGGTCTCGCGCTTCGATGCCTGGAAGGACCCGCTCGGCGTGATCGACGCCTACCGGCTGGTGCGTGAGGAGATCGGCGCGCTGCAGCTGGCGCTGGTCGGCTCGATGGCACTCGACGACCCCGAGGGCTGGGAGGTCTACCGTCAGGTCTCCGAGGCCGCCGGGCAGGACCCGCTGATCCACCTCTACACGAACCTCAGCGGCGTGGGCAACGTCGAGGTCAACGCCTTCCAGCGCCTGTCCGAGGTGGTGGTGCAGAAGTCCATCCGCGAGGGCTTCGGCCTGGTCGTCTCGGAGTCGCTGTGGAAGGGGACACCGGTGGTGGCCGGGCGCGCGGGAGGCATCCCCATGCAGATGCCCGAGGGCACCGGCGGGCGGCTGGTGGCGAGCACCGAGCAGTGCGCCACGGCGATGCTCGAGCTGTTGAAGGACCACGAGCTCGCCGTCGAGCTCGGCCGGCGCGGACGCGAGCACGTGCGTGAGCACTTCCTGCTGCCACGGCTGCTTCGCGACGAGCTGCGGCTGCTCGCGTCCCTCTCCGCCAGCGGCGCGCCGGCCCGCTAGGGGCGGCACGGGGGGATAGCGGGCCGAGGGTGGCGCGGGCGGGGCTGCCCTCCCTTCATGGGTTCGCGCTCGGTAGTTATCCGCAGGATCTTGGGGAGGAGGGGCTGATCTCAGCGACGGCGCCAGGATTAGGGTTTGCGCTGTGAACGCACTGGAACTCGCCCGGCTGCAGTTCGGGATCACGACGCTCTTTCACTTCATCTTCGTGCCCATGTCCATCGGCCTGGCCGCGTGGGTGGCGCTCTGCCAGACGCGCTGGTATCGCACCGGGGACGAGGTGTATCTGCGCATGACGCGCTTCTGGGGCAAGTTCATGCTGATCTCGCTGGCGATCGGCGTGGTCACGGGGCTCGTGCAGGAGTTTCAGTTCGGGATGAACTGGTCGCAGTACTCGCGCTACGTGGGCGACATCTTCGGCGCGCCGCTGGCGATGGAGGGCCTGGCGGCGTTCTTCCTGGAGTCCACGTTCCTGGGCCTGTGGCTGTTCGGCTGGGGGCGTCTGACGCCCAAGGCTCACCTCGCCACGGCGTGGCTGACCGCGTTCGGCACCGTCCTGTCGGCCTACTTCATCCTCGCCGCCAACTCCTGGATGCAGCATCCCGTGGGCTACATCATCAACCACACCACCCACCGCGCGGAGCTGAAGAGCATCAGCGCGGTGCTCACCAACTCGACCGTCCTGCTGGCGTTCCCGCACACGATCTTCGGGGCACTGTGCACGGGCGGGATGCTCGTGCTCGGGATCTCCGCGCTCGGCCTGCTGCGAGGACGCAACGCCGACGTGTTCTCGCGCTCGGTGCGCCTGGTGCTGCCGCTGACGCTGGTGGCCGCGATCCTGACGGGCGCCGCCGGTCACGCTCAGGGCACGCTGATGGAGGAACAGCAGCCGATGAAGATGGCCGCCGCCGAGGCGCTCTACCACTCGACCAGGGGAGCGAGCCTGTCCGTGTTCGCCGTCGGCCCGTTCGAACGCCATCCGGAACGCCTCAACACGGACATCCGCATTCCCCACCTGCTATCGATCATCGGCACCTTCTCCTGGAACGGGAAGGTCAAGGGCATCGACCAGGTCAACGCCGAAGAGCAGGCCAAATACGGCCCGGGCGACTACGTCCCGATCGTCGGCGTGACCTACTGGACCTTCCGCCTGATGGCGGGCGTCGGGCTGCTGCTCGTGCTGATCCCGCTGATCGGGCTGGCGCTGATGCGCCGCGGCCTGCTCGAGCGCAGGCGCTGGTTCCTGCGGGCCGCGATCGCCGGGGCGTTCCTGCCGCCGCTGGCCAACCTGACCGGCTGGATCTTCACCGAGATGGGACGCCAGCCATGGATCGTCTACGGCCTGTTGAAAACCAACGAAGCGCGCTCGCCGCTGGTCGGCTCCGCGACGATCCTCCTGAGCCTCGTCGGCTACACGCTGCTCTACGGCGTGCTGGCGCTCGTCGGTGGGCGGCTGTTCCTGCGCGAGATCGCCAACGGCCCCCAGTCCCAGCCCGTCGAGGAGCCGCCCGAGGACGCGGGCGCCGCGCCGCGGCCCGACCTCGTGCTGGCCTACTGAGAGAGGCGCGGAGATGCGCGAGCCCAACTTCCTGCAGACCCTGTGGTTCCTTCTGATCGGGGTGCTGTGGGTCGGCTACTTCGTGCTGGAGGGCTTCGACTTCGGCGTGGGGATGCTGCTGCGCCTGCTCGGCACCGACAGGACCGAGAAGCGCATGATCATCCACTCCATCGGGCCGGTATGGGACGGCAACGAGGTGTGGCTGCTGGTCGCCGGAGGAGCCACCTTCGCGGCCTTCCCCGGTTGGTATGCGAGCCTGTTCGCCGGCTTCTACATCGCGCTGTTCCTGATCCTCGTCGCGCTGATCATCCGCGGCGTGTCCTTCGAGTTCTGGGGCAAGGAGGACTCGTCGCGCTGGCGCGCCACGTGGGAGTGGGCGGCAGCTGTCGGCAGCTTCCTGGCCGCGCTGCTGTGGGGCGTCGGCTGGGCGGACATCCTCCACGGCGTGCCCATGAACGCCCAGCATGACGTCACGGCCTCGCTGTGGGACCTGCTGCACCCCTACGCGCTGCTCGGCGGCCTGACCACGCTCGCGCTGTTCCTCAGCCACGGTGCGATCTTCCTGTCGCTGCGCACGCGCGGCGAGCTCGTCGAGCGCGCCCGCAACCTCGCCAGGCGCGTGTCCGTGCTCGCGGCCGTGCTGGCGGCGGCGTTCCTGGCGTGGACCACCGTCGACCAGTCGAGCCCCGGCGGCCTGAAGGTCTCCGCGCTGATCCTCGCCGTGGGGGCCGTCCTGCTCGCGGCGGTCGTGCCGGCGGCGCTTGCGCGCGAGCGCGATGGACGCGCCTTCGCGCTGAGCGCCGGCGCGATCGCGCTGCTGTTCGTGAGCCTGTTCGTCAGTCTCTTCCCCAACGCGCTGCCCTCCACCACCAGCCACGCCTACGACCTGTCGCTGGTGGCGTCCTCCTCCACCCACTACACGCAGACGGTCATGACCGTGGTGGCGATCGTGTTCGTGCCCATCGTCCTCGTCTACCAGGCGTGGACCTACTGGGTCTTTCGCCACCGCCTCGGGCGCGATGACTTCGAGGGCACCCCCACGCCGCTCGCCGTGCTGGAGAGCATGGGGACCAAGCGTCATGACGGAGCCCCGGGCGAGCCCGCCCAGCCGCCCGCCTCCAAACCGGCTGGCTCCTCTCCCTGAGCATGGCCTCGCCCGTGGACCGCCGGCTGATCGGCGAGAGCCGCGCCGCGCGGGCGCACCTGCGGATCGCGGCTGCGCTCGGTGTCCTCTCAGCCGCGCTGATCGTCGCGCAGGCAGCGCTGCTGGCGTTCGTGATCGAGCGCGCCGCCGTGCATCACGCCCCGCTGGGCTCGCTGCGCGGGGAGCTGATCGCGCTGGCGGCGGTGCTCGGCGCCCGCGCCCTCAGCGGCGGCGCCTTCGAGCTGTCGGGCCGCCTGGGCGCCGTGCGGGTGATGTCGGAGCTGCGCAACCGGCTCGTGCGCCGGCTGCTGCTGATCGGCCCCGAGCAGCGCCCCGGCACGAGCCGCACGGGCGAGCTGGCCGGCACCGCCGTTCAAGGTGTGGACGCGCTCGAGGACTACTTCGCCGGCTACCTGCCGCAGCTGGTGCTGGCGGCGGTGGTCCCGGTGGCGGTCCTCGCCTGGGTGCTCACGTTGGACCCGCTGACCGCGGCGATCCTCGCGCTGACAGTGCCGGTGCTGGTGGCGTTCATGGTCTTGATCGGCAAGGGCGCACGGGCACAGGCGCGGGGGCGCTGGCGGGCGCTGGCGCTGCTGGGCGCGCACTTCCTGGACGTCGTCCAGGGGCTGGCGACGCTGCGCGCGTACGGGCGCGAGCAGGCCCAGGAGAAGACGCTGGCAGATGTCGGCGAGCGCTACCGCGCGGAGACCATGTCCACGCTGCGCATCGCCTTCCTGTCCGCGCTGGTCCTGGAGCTGTGCGCGATGATCGGCACCGCGCTCGTGGCGGCGACGATCGGCGTCCAGCTCGTCCAGGGCACGCTAGGCCTGCGGGCCGGCCTGACCGTGCTGCTGCTGGCGCCGGAGCTGTACGCGCCGCTGCGGATGGTGGGCCAGCAGTTTCACGCCGGCGCCGACGCGAGCACGGCCTCCGAGCTGATCTTCAAGGCGATCGACAGCCCATCGACGCTCGCGCGTCCGCCCGCGGCCCGCCGCGCGGCCCTCCCGGCACCCGACCCCGGCCGTGCGCCGGTGCGCTTCCAGGCCGTCGGCTACGAGTACCCGCAGCGCCCCGGGCCGGTGCTCGCGGGCGTGGAGCTGGTTCTCGAGCCGGGGCGAATCGCCGCCCTGGTGGGGCCCAGCGGCGCGGGCAAGAGCACGATCGCCAGGCTGCTGATGCGCCTGGCGGACCCGACCGAGGGCCGCATCACCTGCGCGGGCGTGGACCTGCGCGAGCTCGACCCCGAGCACTGGCGCGCGCGGATCGCCTGGGTGCCCCAGCGCCCGACGCTGTTCGCGGGGACCATCGCCGAGAACATCGCGCTGTACGCGCCGCGGGCCGCGCGGGGCCGGATCGAGCGGGCGGCCGCGGCGGCCAACGCGAGCGAGTTCATCCGGCCGCTGCCGCACGGACTCGACACGCTCGTCGGGGAGGGCGCACGGCGGCTGTCCGCCGGCCAGGCGCAGCGGGTCGCGCTCGCGCGCGCATTCCTCGCCGACCGGCCGCTGCTCGTGCTGGACGAGCCCACCGCGCACCTCGACGAGGACAGCGCGCTCGCGGTCCGGGACGCCATCGGCCGGCTGGCACGGGGGCGAACGGCGCTGCTGATCGCCCATCAGCTGCTGCTGGGCGAGCTGGCGCACGACGTCCACGCGATCCACCACGGGCGCCTGCCGAGCGCATCGGAGGATCGCAGCGCCGCGG
>DAINPC010000073.1:5787-9591 GCA_036743695.1 Solirubrobacteraceae bacterium
CGCGGCCGCGGCCGCGATCGCCCTGCTCGCCACCTCCGGCTATCTGATCTCGCGCGCCGCCCAGCGTCCGCAGATCCTCACGCTGATGGTGGCGATCGTGGCCGTGCGCGGGCTCGGGATCGCCCGCGCGGCGCTGCGCTACGCCGAACGGCTCGCCTCCCACGATCTCGCCCTGCGCAGGCTGGCGTGGCTGCGGCTGCGCTTCTACCGCTCGCTCGTCCCGCTCGTCCCGGGCGCCCTGGCCAGTCGCAGCGGCGATCTGCTGAGCCGCTTCGTGGCCGACGTGGACACGCTCAAGGACCTGCACCCGCGGGTGGTCATACCGGGCCTGCTCGCCGTCCTGGTCGTCATCGGCGCGGCGCTCGCCGCCTGGGTGATCCTGCCCGCGGCCGGCCTCGCGGTGCTCCTCGCGTTGACGCTCGCAGCGGTCCTGCTGCCCTGGCTGAGCGCCTCCGTCTCAGCGCGCGCCGCGCGCCGTCAGGCACCGGCGCGGGCGCGGCTGACGAGCGAGCTGGTCGAGGGCATCGACGGGGCCGCGGAGCTGGCGCTCGCGGGTCGCGCGGGCGAGCACGTGCAGCGGCTGCGGCGCAGCGACGCGCTCCTGGCGCGGATCGCCCGCGGCGACGCGCTGGCGAGCGCCGTGGCGGTCACGGTCGGCGAGCTGCTGGCCGCGGCCGGGCTGCTGGGGCTGCTGCTCGTGGCGATCCCCGCCGTGCATTCGGGGGCGCTCAGCGGCGTGCTGCTGGCGGCGCTGGTGTTCCTGCTGCTGGGCGCTTACGAGAGCATCCTGCCGCTGTCCGGCGCCGCGCGCACGCTGCGCGCGTGCGCGACAGCGGCCACCCGTCTGAACGAGCTGACGCGACGCGCCCCCGCGGTCGAGGATCCGATCGCGCCGCGGAGGCTGAGCGGATCGGGCGAGCTGCGGGTGGAGGGCGTGGGCTTCCGCTACGGCCCGGATCAGCCGTGGGTGCTGCGGGACGCCGAGCTGCGCCTCGCAGCGGGCGAGCGCGTCGCGCTCACCGGCCCGAGCGGCGCCGGCAAGAGCACGCTCGCGGAGCTGCTCGTGCGCTTCCAGAACCCCGGACGGGGCCGCGTCACGATCGACGGGATCGACACGCGCGAGCTCACCCAGCGGCTCCTCCGCGGCGCGGTGGCGCTGTGCGCGCAGGACAGCCACGTGTTCAACACCAGCGTGCGCGAGAACCTGCTGCTGGCACGGCGCGAGGCCGGCGATCAGCGGATCGCCCGCGCGCTGGCCGTGGTGGAGCTGGATCGCTGGGCGGCCGAGCTGCCGCATGGCCTGGACACGATCGTGGGCCAGGACGGCGAGCTCCTCTCCGGCGGGCAGCGCACCCGCATCGCCCTCGCCCGCGCGCTGCTGGCCCCTGCGCGCTTCCTGATCCTCGACGAGCCCACCGCCCACCTGGACGCGCCGCTGGCGGCGCGCGTGATGGAAAACCTGCTGGCGGTCTGCGAGGATCGCGGCCTGCTTGTGATCACCCACGACGCCGCCTCACTGGAGGGCTTTGACCGCGCGCTGCGCCTGGAGCACGGAAGCATCGAGCGCCGCCGGGCCGCTCTCCCGGCGGCGCTCGCCTGAGCGACCGGCGCGCGCGGCGCCACGGCGGTGGGCGTGAGCTTCGCAACCCTGGTGGTGATCGTGCTGGCGGGCCTCGGCGGCCCGCTGCTAGGGGTGCTCGGGCAGCGGCGCTTCGTGCCGGTGGTGGTCGGCGAGGTCCTGGCGGGCATCCTCGTCGGACCGGCGGTGCTCGACGCCGTCGCCCCGGCGAACGTCACGATCTCGACGCTCGGGAACATCGGCTTCGCCATGCTGATGCTCACCGTCGGGATGCACCTGCCGCTGCGCGAGCGGCGGCTGGCCGCCTCGGCGCGCGACGGCGCGCTGCTGGCGGCGATCGTCTGCCTGCTGGCGCTCCCCGCCGCTCTGCTCGCGGCGAGCGTCTCCGGGACGGGCCACGCGGCGATCTACGCCGTGGTGCTCGCCTCCGGCTCCGCCGCCGTGCTGCTGCCCGCCTTCGAGGAGACGGGCCTCGCGGGCGCGGAGGTGATGGCGGTGATGGCGCAGGTGGCGATCGCGGACGTCATCACGATCATCTCCGTGCCCGTGGTGCTGCAACCGGAACGCGTCGGACACGCCGCGCTCGGCGCCGTGCTGGTGGCCGGCGCCGCGGCCCTGCTGCTCGTGGCCGCGCGCGCGGTGGGCGGCCACGAGTGGGTCCACCGCGTCCGCCATCTCTCCAAGACGCGCCACTGGGCGCTCGATCTGCGCCTGTCGCTGCTGATCCTGTTCCTGCTCGCGTGGATCGCCCAGAAGGGCGGCACGAGCATCCTGATCGCCGGCTTCGGCGCCGGCGTCACCGTCGCTGTGATCGGCGGGCCGAAACGCCTCTCCACACAGGTGCGCGGCGTTGCGGAAGGCTTCTTCATCCCGCTCTACTTCGTCGTGCTCGGAGCGAGCCTGGACCTGGGCGGGCTCCTGCGCGAACCGTCCATGCTCGGGCTGGCGTGCGCGCTGGCGGGGCTGAACGTCCTCATCCACGTGCTGGCCGCCGCGGTCCTGCACCGGGGAATGGCGGGCGCCCTGGCCGCCACGGCACAGCTCGGCGTGCCCGCCGCCGTGGCCTCGCTGGGGCTCGCCGAGCACGTCCTCTCGCCCGTGGTCGCCACCGCGATCGTCGCCTCCGCGCTCGTCAGCCTCGTCGTCTGCACGCTGGGGGTGGAGATGCTCACGCGCTCCAGCGCCCCTCCCACGCCTCAGGCCGGGGCGGGCGCCGGCTCCATCTCGGGAACTGACAGCCCGGCGGCGGCGTAGGCGTCCGCGGCGTCCAGCGTCTCGGCCGCCAGCAGCGCCTGCGCCAGTCGCTCCAGCTGGTCGCGGTGCTCGCCCAGCAGGCTCGTGACCTCCTCGTGGGCGTGCTCGACGAGCCTGTGCACCTCCTCGTCAACCATGCGCTGGGTGTGCTCGGAGGTCGCGCTGATGCCGGGGAGCAGCGGGCCCATTCCGTCCTCGGAGATGACCGCGATCGGGCCGACCGTCGGACTCATCCCCCAGCGCCCCACCATCTGGCGCGCGATCAGCGTGAGCTGCTGGATGTCGGACTCGGCACCGGTGGTGATCGTTCCGTAGACGATCTCCTCCGCCACGCGCCCGCCGAGCGCCACCTTGATCTTCGTGTCGAGATCCTCCAGCGAGTAGGAGACGCGGTCGCTGTCGGGAGTTGAGAGCGTCACTCCCAGGGCCATGCCCCGCGGGATGATCGAGACCTTGCGCACCGGGTCGGCGCCGGGCGTGAGCATCCCCACGAGCGCGTGGCCGGCCTCGTGGTGGGCGGTGCGCTCGCGGTCGGCGGGGGACAGCAGGATGCCGCGCGGCGAGCCGAGCATGATCTTCTCCAGCGAGTCCGTGAGGTCGTTCATCTCGACCTTCTCGTGTCCCCGGCGCGCGGCCAGCAGCGCGGCCTCGTTGGCGAGGTTGGCGAGGTCGGCGCCCACCATCCCGGGGGTGCTCGCGGCGACCGCGTCCAGGTCCACGTTCTCGTCGAGCGGGATCGAGCGGGTGTGGACCTTCAGGATCTCGACGCGCCCGCTGCGGTCGGGGGCCTGGACGGCCACGCGCCGGTCGAAGCGCCCGGCGCGCAGCAGCGCGGGATCGAGGATGTCGGGGCGGTTGGTGGCGGCCAGCACGATCACCGCCTGAGAGGATTCGAAGCCGTCGATTTCAGTCAGGATCTGGTCGAGCGTCTGCTCGCGCTCGTCGTTGGCGCCGGTGACCGACACCGAGCC
>DAINPC010000074.1:0-1504 GCA_036743695.1 Solirubrobacteraceae bacterium
GGCGGATCTGGGTGGAGTTGACGTGCGTGTAGTCGGAGAGCTCCTGCGAGGAGATGGTCTCCTTGCCCATCTTCTTGGCCTGGGTGAGCACCTGCAGGTAGCGCGACAGCCGGGCCGCGACGCCCAGCGAAAGGCGCTCCGTGGAGGCGCCCGCGCCGTCGCGGTCGGCCTCGACGGCGCCGCTGCTGGGATCTCCGTAGCTCATCGCCGTGACTCTAGACGCTCGCGCACAAGCGCCTCCTGCACGAAGTACTCGCACAGCTCCTCGCCGTCCAGCTCGATCACCGGAATCCGCTCGAAATAGGCGCGGTGAAGCGCATCGTCGGTCGTGATGTCGCGCTCGCACAGCTCGAAGGAGAGCTCCGCCTGCAGCCGGCGCAGTACCGCGATGGCGTCCTCGCACAGATGGCAGTCGGGCTTGGAGTAGACGGTCAGGACCCTCACCTCGCGCGTTCTCCCGTGGCATAGGCGTCGAGGCCGAGATAGTCCGGGTAGGCCAGGCGCTCGCCGTACCGCGCGGCGCTGGCGATCATGGCGGCGTTGTCCGTGCACAGCATCCGATCGGGAACGTGCAGGGCGACGTCCAACTCGCGCAGGCGCCGACGCAGCTCGCCGTTGGCCGCCACGCCGCCGCCCACCGCCAGCCGCTCGATGCCGACGCGCTGAAGCGCCCGCTCGGTGCGCAGGATCAGACTGTCCACGATCGCCGCCTGGTAGGAGGCGGCGAGGTCGGCGGCACGCGCCTCTGCCTCCCGCTCGGAGAGCTCGCGCAGCGCGTAGAGCATTGCCGTCTTCAGCCCCGCGAAGGAGAAGTCCAGGCCCTGGGCGAAGGCCTTACGATGGGCGCCGCGCCCGCCGCGCGCGCGCTCGCCGGCGGAGCCTGGGAACGCGAGCGCCGTGGGATCGCCATCGGCGGCCAGCCGCTCCAGCGCCGCGCCGCCCGGATAGCCGAGCCCCAGCATCCTTGCGCCCTTGTCGAAAGCCTCGCCGGCAGCGTCGTCTAGCGTGCGGCCCAGGACCTCGAAGCCGTGGTGCTCGGTGACATGCGCCAGCAGCGTGTGCCCGCCGCTGGCTATCAGGCACAGGAACGGCGGCTCGAACGGGCCCTCCCCACCCGCCAGGAAGTTCGCGGCCACGTGTCCCTGCAGATGGTCCACCGCCGCGAACGGCAGCTCCCGGGCGGCGGCGAGCGCCTTGGCGGTGGAGAGACCGACGAGCAGCGCGCCCACCAGCCCCGGGCCCTGGGTGGCCGCGACCAGCTCCACGTCTGCGAGCGTCACCTCCGCCTCCGCCAGCGCCCGCTCGACGACCAGGTTGATCAGCTCCAGGTGCTGGCGCGAGGCGATCTCGGGCACCACGCCGCCGAAGCGCGTGTGCATCTGCTGCGAGGAGACCACGTTCGAGCGGATGCTCCCACGGCCGTCGATGACCGCCGCGCAGGTGTCGTCGCAGCTGCTCTCGATCGCCAGGATGCTCATACGGGGCCTGTCACATGGGGCCGGGG
>DAINPC010000074.1:1604-9470 GCA_036743695.1 Solirubrobacteraceae bacterium
TTCGGCACGTCGTCCAGCGAGCCCGCCAACGTTGCCGGCGTGCGCCACATCACGAGCGCGTCCTCGCCGTTGTCCTGGTAGTAGCGGCGGCGCATCCCCGCCGCGCGGAAGCCCTCGCGCTCGTAGAGGTGGATGGCCACGTCGTTGGACGGGCGCACCTCGAGAGTGAAGCGCGCGCGACTGTCGCCCACCTGCTCGTACAGCTCGGCGAGCATCGCCGAGGCCAGCCCGCGGCGCTGGTGGTCCAGGTCCACGGCCACGTTCATCACGTGCCAGACGGTGTCGTAGCGCGAGCAGATCAGATAGCCCACCAGCCGCTGCTCGCCGGTGAGGCTCGGCACGGTCGCTGCCAGGCAGATGCCCGACTGCTTGGAGAGCTCCAGCACGAACATGGCCAACGACCACGGCGTCGGGAACACCCGCCGCTCGACGGCGATCACCTGCGGCAGGTCCGGATAGCTCAGCCGCCGAATCTCCACGGGCGGCGATGGGTCAACCCCGGCCTGGGTGGCGGATCGCTCTGTCATCGCTCAGACCCTCTTCCTGTCGGCGGGCCCTCCAAGGCTAGCTCCGCATCCGGCCGACGCCGGTAGTCCGGCAGGATCGCCTGGAGGCCCGTGCCCGCGGGCGCGCCGGCGCCGAGCGAGCAGATCGCGGCGGCGCTGACGCGGTGAAGCGGCGAATCGTCATCCGGCAGCTCGATGCCCCCCGCGACCAGCTCCTCGCGGAAGCGCACCGCTCCATCGCCAACGGCCAGCCAGTGCCGCGTCTGCACCCCGCCCTCCCCGTCGGCCTGGGCGGGGACGCCCGCGAGATCCTCAGGAGCAAGCGCCAGCGGCGCTGCCAGCTCCCGTGGGGCGTTCCCGGTGGCCCGCGCGTAGGCGGCCGCGAACGCCTCCCCGCGGCGGGCGTCGATCACCGCGAGAATGGCGTCCGCTCGCTGAGCGCCAATCCCGGCGGGGTCGGTCGCGAACGCCTGCTCGGCCAGCGCCTGCAGGCTGGAGACGGCGACGAGCTCCACGGCGAGCGACTGGGCCAGGCCGCGTGCGGTCGCGACCCCCACGCGCAGCCCCGTGAACGTCCCCGGACCCACCCCCACGGCGATCCGATCGAGATCGCGCCAGGCGATGCCGGCCTGCTCCAGCAGGCCGCGGGCCATGTCCAGCAGCCGGGTGGCGTGGCCGGGGTGCTCGCCGGGAGCCGGATCGTCGCGCACCTGAATCGTGCGCCCGCCGACCATGCGCAGGGCCACGGCGCTGGACGGCGTGGCGGTGTCGATGCCCAGCACGGTCATCGCGCGGCCCCCGCCGCGAGCTCCTCGACCTCCACCTGCCGGCGGTCGCCGCCTCGGTGGCTGAGCGTCACGCGCACGCGCGCGCCGGCGAGCGCGGGCGCGGCATCCTGCGGCCACTCCACGAACGCGATCCGTCCAGGGCCGAGGTAGTCCTCCAGCAACGCCGGATCCTCGTGCTCGAGGCCGGCGAGCCTGTAGAGGTCGAGGTGGGAGACGGTCAGCTCCCCAGCGGCATAGCGATGGCCGATGCTGAACGTCGGGCTGGTCACGGGGTCGCTGACGCCGAGCGCGCGGGCGGCGCCGCGCACGAGCGTGGTCTTGCCCGAGCCGAGCTCGCCGCGAACGAGCACAACGTCGCCGTCCCTGAGTACGCCCGCCAGCTCGGCGCCCAGCGATTCGGTCTCCGCGGGACCGGTTGTCTCGACGCTGCGCAGGGCCACCCCGAGACTCTAAAGCCTGCCCGCCCGCCCGCCGGTGCGAGATGCGAGCCGTTAAATAGACCGACCCGCGGGAGAATGGGGCGCGGGCCGGTCGTTTACTCCTGGAGGGATGGAGACAGGATCTTCATCGGCAGCGTCTGCGGCCGACTTTAGAGCCTGGGCGATATTTTTCGACATTTCTCCAGAAATCCCTCTTTTGCAGGGGATTCGTGTCTGGACAGTGTCTAGAACACGTCTGGACACTCGCTAGAACAGGCCGAGCTGGTCCACCTCGGCGGACTGCTCGGCCTCCTCCGGCCCGCCAGCTTGCCGCTCGGCAGTCTGCGGGTCGGGGCGCGGCGGCTCGGGAGGCAGCGGCTCGGGAGGCAGCGGCTCGGGGATCTCGCGGACCTGCGGCGACGGCTGCTGGGGCGCTCCCAGCGTCAGCAGGTCGGGCAGCCGAGCGAAGTCCTCGCGCAGCGTCTCGAGCATCCTCGGCGTGTACAGCGCGGCCGCCGGGTGATAGATCGGGTACAGGCGCACGGAGCGTGCCCCGAGCGTGAGCACCTCCGGCTGTCCGTGCAGGCGGGTGATGCCCGTGGGGTCGCCGCGCAGGAGCTTGGTGGAGAAGTTGCCCAGCGTGCAGATCACGCTCGGCTGGATCAGCTCGACCTGCTTGAGCAGGTACTCCTGGCAGTTCTCGATCTCAACCGGCAGCGGGTCACGGTTTCCGGGAGGCCGGCACTTGAGCACGTTCGCAATGAACACCTGTGTACGCGATAGTCCGATTTCTTCGAGCAGCTTCTCCAGCAGCTTGCCCGCTCGCCCGACGAACGGCACACCCTGCTCATCCTCGCTCGCGCCGGGCGCCTCGCCGACGAACATCAGCTCGGCGTCCGCGTTGCCCGCGCCGAACACCACCGTCTTGCGCGTGGCCGCCAGCTCGGGGCAGCGCGCACAGCCGCGTGCCTGTGCGAACACCTCCTTGAGGGCCTCGCGCCGCTGCGAGGCCGATTGCTCGCGCTGCTGAGCTGACACGGCCGGCATGCTATTTCCTCAGCGCGTCAGCGATGATCCCGCGATGGCCTCCCCCGCCCCGCTGTTGGTGAGAGCCCCCTTCGCGGGGATGGTGGTGGCGATCCCGCGAGCCAGCCAGGAGCGCGTCGGCGCCGGCACCGCCCTGATCGTGCTGGAGGCGATGAAGATGGAGCACGAGGTGCTCGCGGAGGCGGACGGCGTGGTGGGAGAGCTGGCGGTGGCGATCGGAGATGCGGTCGAGGAGGGCCAGCTGCTGCTCACGCTGGCCCCCGGGTCCGCCGGGCCGAGCACCGACGCGGCCGCCCTGCCGCAGGCCCCGAGCGGGGCGGAGCGCGCGGACCTACGGGCGGTGCGCGAGCGCCATGAGATCGGGCTGGACGCGGCCCGCCCGGAGGCGGTCGCGCGCCGGCACGAGCACGGGCGGCGCACGGCGCGCGAGAACCTTGCGGAACTGCTGGACGACGGCAGCTTCGTGGAGTACGGCCCGCTGCTGTTCGCAGCCCAGGAGCGCCGCCGCTCGCGCGAGGAGCTGATCGCCCGCACGCCCGCGGACGGGCTCGTCGGGGGGCTCGGCGAGGTCGCCGGTCGGCCGTGCGTGGCGATGTCCTACGACTACACCGTCCTGGCGGGCACCCAGGGCATGCGCAACCACCTCAAGAAGGACCGGCTGTTCGAGATCGCGGAGCGCCGCCGGCTGCCGGTGGTGCTGTTCGCGGAGGGCGGAGGCGGTCGCCCCGGCGATGTGGACATGCCGATCGTCGCCGGCCTGGACTGCCGTGCGTTCGCGCTGTTCGCGTCCCTCAGCGGCCTGGTGCCGCTGGTGGGCATCGCCTCCGGCTACTGCTTCGCGGGCAACGCCGCGCTGCTGGGCTGCTGCGACGTCGTGATCGCCACCGAGGACTCCAGCATCGGCATGGGCGGCCCGGCGATGATCGAGGGCGGCGGGCTGGGCGTCCACCACCCGGCGGATGTCGGACCGATCGACGTGCAGCACGCGGGCGGCGTGGTGGACCTACGCGCGGCCGACGAACCCGAGGCGGTGGCACTCGCCAAGCGCTACTTGTCCTATTTCGCCGGTCCCGGCGAGCCGGGTGCGGTGGCCGATCAGCAGCTCCTGTGCGAGCTGATCCCCGAGCAGCGCAAGCGCGTGTACGAGGTCCGCCGAGTCGTGGAGACGCTGTTCGACCAGGGCTCTGTGCTGGAGCTGCGCGATGGCTTCGGGCCGGGGATGGTGACCGCGCTGGCCCGCCTCGACGGGCGCCCGCTGGGCGTGGTGGCCAACGACCCCACCCACCTCGGCGGAGCGATCGACGCCGACAGCGCCGACAAGGCGGCACGGTTCCTGCAGCTGTGCGACGCGTTCGATCTGCCCGTGGTGTTTCTGTGCGACACGCCCGGGTTCATGGTCGGGCCGGCGGCCGAGGCAACGGCCACCGTGCGCCACTTCGCCCGTCTGTTCCTGGCGGGCTCCAACCTGACGGTGCCGACGGGGACGATCGTGCTGCGCAAGGGCTACGGTCTCGGCGCCCAGGCGATGGCGGGCGGCGGCTTCAAGGTGCCGCTGTTCACGGTCGCCTGGCCGACGTCGGAGTTCGGCGCGATGGGCCTGGAGGGAGCTGTGCGCCTCGGCATGCGCCGCGAGCTGGAGGCGCTCGAGGATCCGGAGGAGCGCGAGCGGGTCTTCCAGGCGACCGTGGCCGCCGCCTACGAGCGCGGCCGCGGCGTCAACATGGCGGCCTACGGCGAGATCGACGACGTGATCGACCCGGCGGACTCCCGGCGCTGGATCGCCACGCTGTTCGAGCCGGACAGCGGGCGGTGGTGGCGGCGCCCGGGCAAGAAGCGCCCGTACATCGACGCCTGGTGAAGCGGCGGATCGCTACGGGTGCCCCGGCGGGGCGGCGGGCGCCGCGGGGCCGCCGGTCCGCTCCGGCACCACGCCGTCGATGTGCTCTTGGGTGATCCTGCCAGCGCTGGGCACCTGCGGATGATGCACCCGGCAGAGTTTGTAGCGACCGTGGACGAAGCGCCCGAGGCGGTGACACCCCGTCTTGTGGCATTCGAGGTGCCTGTAGACACCGACCACGAATGCGATCAGCGTGATCGTGCTCGCGAGTTCCACCCAGCTGTCGGTGAAGACCTGCGGCTGACTCCAGAACATCAGGGCGAGAACCACGTCGCCTCCAGGGGTGTGTTGAATCCGACCGTCGGATCTTCGACGGGCGGCCGTCCGGACCTTCCCGCCGCTGCGGCTGGCAAGCCTTCCCAAGCGCCGGAAACGGCGGTATCATCCATGCCAGGCCGTCATCGAGTGCGCTCGGGATGGACCCGACCTGACACAGCAGCTGCCCACATCTGAAGTCGCGCCGGTATCCGAAGGGAACTGGACCGAAGCTGATGAGACCGACAAACCCGACCTCGCGCCGCGCATGAGGACCGTGCGCACCGTTCAGGGGCTGCGCTCCACGCTCGCGCCGGCCCGTCGAGACGGACTTGCGATCGGCCTGGTGGCGACCATGGGCGCGCTGCACGCGGGCCATCTGTCGCTCATCCGCCACGCGCGAGGGCAATGCGACCGCGTGGTGGTGTCGCTGTTCGTCAACCCCGCGCAGTTCAACGAGCGCTCGGACATGGAGCGCTACCCCCGCAGCGAGGAGCGCGACGCGGAGCTGGCCGCGGAGGCGGGCGCGGACGTGCTGTTCGCGCCCTCGGTCGAGGAGGTCTACCCGCCCGGCTTCGCCACGGCGGTGGAGGTGCTGGGCGTGACCGAGCGCCTGGAGGGCGCGGCGCGCGGCGCGGAGCACTTCCGCGGCGTGGCGACGGTCGTGACCAAGCTGCTCTGCATGGCGATGCCCGACGTGGCCTATTTCGGCCAGAAGGACGCCCAGCAGGTGGTGGTGATCCGGCGCCTGGTCGAGGATCTGAACCTGCCCGTGCGAATCGAGGCGCTGCCGACGGTGCGCGAGCCCGACGGCTTGGCGATGTCCAGCCGCAACGCGCTGCTCTCGGGGGACGATCGCGCCCGCGCGTTGGCGCTCTCACTGGCGCTCGACGCCGCCCGCGAGCTGGCCGCCACGGGCGAGCGCTCGGCCGAGACGCTGCTCGCGGCCGCCCGCGCGGCGATGGACGCGAGCGGGGTGAGGCCGGAGTACATGACGCTGGTGGACCGCGACACGCTCGAGCCGCTGCAGGCACTCGCCGGCGAGGCGCTGCTGGCGATCGCCGCCCGCGTCGGCCCCGTGCGGCTGATCGACAACGCCGTCCTGCAAGCCGCGCCAGGCGCAACCCCAACTCAACAGCCCTCTGGTCAACAGCCCCCAGGAAAGGCGATCACCACATGCAGCGTGTGATGCTCAAGTCAAAGATCCACCGAGCCACTGTCACCGACTGCGACCTCCACTACGTCGGCTCGATCACGATCGACCCGGACCTGCTGGAGGCCGCGGACATCCTCGAGCACGAGCAGGTGCACGTGGTGGACGTGGAGAACGGGGCGCGCTTTGAGACCTACACGATCCCCGGCCAGCGCGGCTCTGGCGCGATGTGCGTGAACGGCGCAGCAGCCCGTCTGGTGCACCGCGGCGACACCATCATCGTCATCTCCTACGGCCAGTACGACCGCGATGAGCTTCAGCGCTACGAGCCGCGCGTGGTCCACGTGGAGGCCGACACCAACCGCATCATCACGATCGACGACGAGGTGGCGACCCTGCTCTCCTGAGCGGGCGTCAACCGAGCGTCAGAGAGGAACCGCCATGTCCAGCCATCCCACCGTCCAGACCCCGGTTGACGAAGTCCCCCCCGCCCAGCGCCTGCCGATGACGCTGCCGCTGCTGAGCGAGAAGAAGCGGCTCACCGACCCGATCGTGATGGTCACGGCCTACGACTATCCGAGTGCCCGCGCGGCCGAGGCCGCGGGCGTGGATCTCGTCCTCGTCGGCGACTCCGCCGCCACGACGATGCTCGGCTACAACGCCACGACGCCCGTGGTGCTCGAGGACATGCTCGTGCTCGCCCGCGCGGTCCGCCGCGGACTGCGCACGCCCCTGCTGATCGGCGACCTGCCGTTCGGCTCCTATGAGATCTCCGACGAGCAGGCGATCACGACGGCGATGCGCATGGTCAAGGAGGCCGGCTGCGAGGCGGTCAAGCTCGAGGGCGGCGGCGAGGCATCGGTGCGCCGGGCGCGCGCGATCATCGGCGCCGGCATCCCCGTGATGGGGCACGTCGGGTTGACGCCGCAGACATCGACCGCGCTCGGTGGCTGGAAGGCGCAGGGCCGCACGGCGGCGGCCGCGTCGCGCATCGCCGCCGAGGCGCTCGCGCTGCAGGAGGCCGGGTGCTTCGCGCTGGTCTTCGAGGCGATCCCGAGCGGCGTGACCGAGGAGCTGATGGGGCTGATCGACATACCGGTGATCGGCATCGGCGCGGGCCCCGCAACCGACGGGCAGGTGCTCGTCTTCCACGACCTGCTCGGCATCCGCGACGGGCTCGGGCCGCGCTTCGTCAAGCGCTATGCCAACCTGCAGCAGGAGATGAACGACGGCGTCTCGGCGTATGCCGAGGACGTCCGCTCGCGACGCTACCCCGGACCGGAGCACACCTACTCGATCAACGCAGCCGAGCTGGCCGAGCTACGAGAGCGGCTCGCCCCAACGCTCCAGGAACGCGAACTCTGACACCGGCCTGCGGGCCAGCTTGCTCGGCCACGCCTCCGCGCGGTAGCCGACGCCGATGTGGGCTGCAAGCGCTATCCCATCGGGGATATCGAGCAGGCGCTTGACCTCGGCCTCGGCGGGCACGAGCAGCGTGGTCATGGCCGCGCCGAGTCCCTCCGCGCGCAGGGCCAGCAGCAGGTTCTGCACGAACGGGTAGACGGAGGCGCCGCCGACGATGCTCTGACGCGGCAGCTCAGCGTCGGTGACGGCGAGATCCTCCAGACGCACGCCGACGAGGAGGTGCAGGGGCACCTCCTGCAGACGGCTGGCGTAGTCGTCGGCGCCGCGGATCATACGCACGCGCCGCTCGTCGAAGCGCTCCGGCTCGGCCAGCATCTGCGCGCCGCCCGTAAGCTCCAGGTAGGCGCGCCAGCGCGGCAGGTAGAGGTGTCTCAGC
>DAINPC010000075.1:0-9342 GCA_036743695.1 Solirubrobacteraceae bacterium
CCAGCAGCGCCATGCCGGTCTCGGCCTCCAGCGTTGCGATCTGCTGGGAGACGGCGGACTGCGTGTAGGACAGCGCCTCCGCGGCCGCTGAGAAGGAGCCGCGGTAGGCGACCTCCTTGAGCACCTTCAGCCGTGCCACGTTAAGCATAAGCAAGGCTTATAGCAACAATCATCAAGATCACTGGCGCTGATGGCAGGATGCTGCCACCATCGACAGAACAAGAGCTTTGTCAAGCTGACCACGCCGCCGCCACGCGGCCAACCGCACACGACAGGAGAGACCCATGCCCCCCAAGATCATCGTTTCCTACGACGGAACCGCCAACGAGGACGACGCAATCGCCCTCGGTCGGCTGTTCGCCCGCGCCGGCGCCAGCGTTTCGCTGGCCTACGTCCGCCACACCCCCGAGACCGACAGCGCCCGTGAGGCGATCGCCCAGAGCGAGGCGCAGGAGATCCTCGACCGCGGCGTCGAGCTGCTGGGCGACCCCGCAGCAGGCCGCCACGTCGTCACCGATCGCTCCACGCCGGAGGGCCTGGACGTGCTGGCCGCCAGCGAGGGCGCCGACGTGATCGTGTTCTGCTCGGACTCGCACACCGCCAAGGGCCACGTCGCCGTCGGCACCTCCGCCGAGCGCCTGCTCGAAGGCGGCAGGACCGCCGTTGCGATCGCGCCGGTGGATCTGGCCGAGCGCGTCGAGCACGCCGCTATCGGTCAGGTGGTCGCCGTCGGCGACGCCGACGGAGGCGCCCGCGAGACGGCCGAGTCGCTCGCCGCCGCGTTCGGGGCGACGGTCGCGCCGGTCGTCAACGACCACGCCGGCCTGGTCGTGATCGACTCGCGCGCCCAGGCCGAGGCCGGTCACATCTCGATCAGCTCCTCCGCTTCGCACCTGATCGAGATCGCCAACTGCCCGGTGCTGGTCCTTCCACGTGGCGTGCGCCTGCAGTTCGCCGCCAGCCACGCCGCCACGGCCGCCTGACCCCCGGGCTCCCCGGCCGGGCGCTCCGGACCGTGCCTCAGCGCACGGTCCGGCCGTGCGCCCGGGCGCCCACGTAGCGCGCGAGCGCTTCCAGGAAGTCCAGCGCGCCCCCCACCAGGTGCCCGGCTGGGCCGGTCCACAGCCACGTCTCGGCGCGCCGGCGGGGGGAGGGGCGTCGCGGGGCTGGCACGGAGGAGCACGGTATCGTGGCGGAGGTGCCCGCCGCCCTGAAGACCACCCTGACCGAGCTCGGAGACTCGCGTGTGCGCCTGCAGGTGCAGGTGCCGCCCGACGAGCTGGAGGGCCGGCTCGAGCGCAAGGCCCAGCAGCTCGGACGCGAGCTGAAGCTCCCGGGCTTCCGCCGCGGCAAGGTCCCCGCCCCGCTCGTGATCCAGCGCATCGGCCGCGAGGTCGTGCTCGAGGAAGCCGTGCGCGAGACCATCTCTAGCTGGTACTCCGACGCGATCGAGACATCCGGGATCGTGCCCGTCGGCGATCCCCAGCTCGACCTCGGCGAGCTGCCGCCGCGGGGCGAGGCGCTCGAGTTCTCGATCGAGATCGGCGTGCTGCCGACGGCGCAGCTGGGCGACTACAAGGCCCTGGAGGTCGCCAGGCGCGAGCCAGCGGTCGAGGAGCAGCAGATCGAGCAGGAGATCGACGCGATGCGCGAGCGCCTCGCGCGGCTGCAGACCGCCGAGCGCGCGGCCGCCACCGGCGACTTCGTGGTGGTGGACTACGTGGGCTCGATCGCGCCCGCCGACGCCGCCGACGCCGCCGAGGACGGCGCCGCGTGGGAGACCTTCTCCGGGGGCGAGGGTCGAGACCAGCTCGTGGAGCTGGGCGGCGGCAACCTGATCCCCGGCTTCGAGGAGGCGCTGATCGGCGCGAGCGCCGGTGAGGCGCGCACCGTCGCCCTGACGTTCCCCGCCGACTACGGCAACACCGAGCTGGCCGGGCGCGAGGCGTCCTTCGAGGTGACCGTCAAGGAGGTCAAGCTCAAGGAGCTCCCCGCCGTGGACGACGACTTCGCCATCGACGCGGGCTTCGACGACCTTCAGGAGCTGCGCGGGGACATCGGCGCACGCCTGCTGGAGGCCGAGGAGGGCAGGGTGGAGGCCGAGTTCCGCCAAGCCGCGCTCGACGCCGCCGTCGGCGCGGCGTCGGTGCAGCTCACG
This sequence comes from Solirubrobacteraceae bacterium, assembly GCA_036743695.1. GTDB lineage: Bacteria > Actinomycetota > Thermoleophilia > Solirubrobacterales > Solirubrobacteraceae > Palsa-744. The sequence goes on from DAINPC010000075.1 coordinate 2,159, forward strand.
CCCGAGCTCGTCACCGCGCGAGCGCGGGAGATGTGGGAGCGGATGCTCCATTCCCTGTCGCACCGCGGCGTCTCCCGTGAGGCATACCTGCAGATCGTCGGGCGCGAGGAGGCGGACATCCTCGCCGACATGGAGCCCGAAGCCGGCCAGGCGCTGCGCCGCGAGGCCGTGATCACGGCGGTCGTCGCCGCCGAGGCCGTCAGCCCCTCAGAGGAGGAGCTTCTGGAGGCGCTGGCGCCCACCGCCGAGCGCGATGGAGTCGAGCCGCAGAAGCTGCTCGGCGATCTGCGCTCGGCAGGCCGCCTGGAGGAGGTGCGCGAGGATCTGGCCGCGCGCCAGGCGATCGATCTGCTGGCAGCCGCAGCCAAGCCGATCCCGCTCGCCCAGGCGCAGGCGCGCGAGCAGCTCTGGACGCCGGAGAAGGCCGCCGGCAAGCCCGCGGGAGCGCAGAAGGGCGCGGATGCGCCTGCACGGTTGTGGACTCCGACCGATCAACGATCGGCCAGCTAGCCTTAGAGGAATCCGGTCGGCGAAGCGAAACAAAGGCGGACTATGAGCCCACTTGTCCCAATGGTCGTCGAGCAGACCTCGCGAGGTGAGCGGGCGTTTGACATCTACAGCCGGCTTCTCAACGAGCGGATCATCTTCCTCGGCACGCCGGTGGACGACCAGATCGCCAACCTGATCGTGGCGCAGCTGCTGCACCTGGAGTCCGAGGACCCCGAAAAGGACGTCTCCATCTACATCAACTCCCCTGGCGGCTCGGTGTATGCGGGCCTGGCGATCTACGACACCATGCAGTTCATCAAGCCCGACGTGCAGACCATCTGCGTGGGCATCGCCATGTCGATGAGCGCGCTGCTGCTGGCGGGCGGCGCCCACGGCAAGCGCATGGCGCTGCCCAACGCCAAGATCCTGATCCACCAGGTCTCATCGAGCTTCCAGGGTCAGGCCACGGACATCGAGATCCACGCCAAGGAGATCATCGACGTGCGCCGCCGCCTGGACGAGATCATCGCCAAGCACACCGGCAAAGAGCTCGACGATGTGCGCAAAGACACCGAGCGCGACTACTTCATGAGCTCCAAAGAGGCGAAGGAGTACGGAATCATCGATCGCGTGATCTCGGAGCACTAGCTTCGGGATCACGTAGTCGGCGCCTGACTCCGGGAGAGCAAGGAAATGGCCAGACCAACAGATTCCAACGAGCAGCTCCTGTGCAGCTTCTGCGGCAAGTCCCAGCGGCAGGTCAAGAAGCTGATCGCGGGCCCCGGGGTCTACATCTGCGACGAGTGCATCGATCTCTGCAACGAGATCATCGACGAGGAGCTCTCCGCCCCGCCGGCGTTCGACATCGAGAACCTGCCCAAGCCGCGCGAGATCTACGAGGTCCTCGACGAGTACGTGGTCGGTCAGGATCCCTCCAAGCGCACGCTGTCGGTGGCCGTCTACAACCACTACAAGCGCGTGCAGATGATGATCTCCGGCGACTCGGACATCGAGCTGCAGAAGTCCAACATCCTGCTGCTCGGCCCGACCGGCTGCGGCAAGACGCTGCTCGCGCAGACGCTCGCGCGGACGCTCAACGTGCCCTTCGCGATCGCCGACGCCACCGCCCTCACGGAGGCCGGCTACGTGGGCGAGGACGTCGAGAACATCCTGCTGAAGCTGATCCAGGCTGCCGACTACGATGTCAAGAAGGCGGAAACGGGAATCATCTACATCGACGAGGTGGACAAGATCGCGCGCAAGGCCGACAACCCGTCGATCACGCGCGACGTCTCCGGCGAGGGGGTCCAGCAGGCGCTCCTGAAGATCCTCGAGGGCACGCAGGCCTCGGTGCCGCCGCAGGGCGGTCGCAAGCACCCCCACCAGGAGTTCCTGACGATCGACACGACCAACGTGCTGTTCATCTGCGGCGGCGCGTTCGCCAACCTCGACAAGGTGATCGAGCGGCGCATCGGCCACAAAGGCGTGGGCTTTGCCGCGGCGATCGAGGCCAAGGCCGAGCGCGACACGGGCGAAGTCTTCGAGCACTGCCTGCCCGAGGACCTGATCGAGTACGGGCTGATCCCCGAGTTCATCGGCCGTCTGCCCGTGATGTCGGCCGTGCACCAGCTCACGCGCGAGGATCTCGTCTCGATCCTCGTCGAGCCGCGCAACGCGCTGGCAAAGCAGTTCCAGCGCTTCTTCGCCTTCGACGGGATCGAGCTGGTGTTCTCCGAGGATGCGCTGACGGCCGTCGCCGAGAAGGGCCTGGAGCGCGAAACGGGCGCGCGCGGCCTGCGCTCGATCATCGAGGAGATCCTGCTGGATGTCCAGTTCGAGCTGCCCTCCCGACGCGACGTGAAGAAGTGCGTGGTCACCAAGGAGACCGTCGAGAAGGGCCTGACGCCGACGCTCGTGACCGAAGCCGCGCCGGAGGAGGCCGACGACGGCACGCTGCGCGAGGAGTCCGCCTGATCTGCGGCCGGCGCCTCGCCTGAGAGGCGCGCGGGCGCGCGCCGCAGGCGTTCGCAGGCTCGCCCCGCTACCATCGCCACTATGCCCAGGGCCGGCACCTCCTCCAAGTCCGACCGCAGTCGCCTGAAGGCCCTGCCCTGGGCCGCGCTGCTCCAGGCGGGCGTCGCCATCGCCCAGCGCTGGAGGACGCTCTCCGAGAAGGAGCGCACGCGTCTCGCGCGCCTGCTCCGCCACTCGGCGGGCCGCCCCGGCAACCTCAGCCAGAAGGAGCGCAAGGAAGTGCGCAAGCTCGCCGGCAAGCTGGACCTCAAGGGCTTGACCCGCGAGCTGCTGCCCCCCGCTCGCGGCCGCCGGGGCAGCAGCGGCCGGCGGGGACGCGGCCGCTGCCCCGTGCCGTGATCGGTCGCCCGGCGGAGCGTGGCTGAGGTGGGGGACGCACTGGAGGAGCTCTCGACGCAGGAGCTGCACGACCGCGCGCTTCGCCGCGCGGAGAAGCACCTCGATGTCAAGTTCTTCTGGTCGCTGCTGGAGATGATCCCCGCCGCCAAGACGGTCAGCGGCGACGAGGGTGAGGCGGACTACGACATCCAGTTCTCCAAAGGTCTCATCTCCGACGCGCTGCACAGCGGCGACGGCGAGCTGGGCGAGGCGCTACGCCCGATGTTCATCGACTACCTGCGCAAGCACGCCGACGCCTAGCGGCTGCCGGGCGCGCGCCCTGGGCGAACACATGCACGACTTCACGCGCGCCACCGATCCGGTCTCCAAGCCCGCCGCGCCCGACGCGCAGCGGGCGTCCCAGGGCCTTTCCGCGCGCTGGACGCAGGCGCGCGCCGAACAGCAGCTGCACTCGCTGGAGCTGTTCGGGATGCGCTTCGGGCTGGACAGGATGCGGCGGATGATGACCGCGCTGGGATCGCCCGAGCGGCGCTTCGAGGCGATCCACGTCCTCGGGACCAACGGCAAGTCATCGACGACGCGCATGACCGCAGCGATCCTGGAGCGCCACGGGCTGCGCACGGGCGCCTATCTCTCGCCCCACCTGGTGTCCTACCGCGAGCGCGTGCTGGTCAACGGGCGCGAGCTGGACACGTGCGCCTTCGCCGCCGCGGTCGCGCGCGCGAGCGCGGCCGCCGAGCGGGTCAACCGCACGCTCGCCGAGGACGATCACGTCACGCAGTTCGAACTGCTGACCGCCGCGGCCCTGTGGCAGATGGCCGAGCAGGAGGTGGAGGTCGCGGTCGTGGAGGCCGGGCTGGGCGCCAGGTACGACGCCACCAGCGTGATCGACTCGCGGATCACCGTCCTGACCAACGTGGGCCTCGAGCACACCCGCTGGCTCGGGCCGACGGTGGCGGACATCGCCGAGGAGAAGCTCGCGGTGGTGGCGCCGCGGGGCACGCTCGTGCTCGGCGGCGGGCTGGTGGCGCCCGCCGAGGCGGTGGCCGAGAGGATCGCGCGCGAGCGCGACGCCTCGATCGTGCGTCCGCGGGCCATGGACCCCGCGATGGGGCTGCGCGCCAGGGGCGAGTTCCAGCGGCGCAACTTCGCGCTCGCGCGGGCCACCGCCGAGCTCTATCTGGGCCTCGCCGGGATCGCGATCCGCGAGGACGCCGTGGCCGCTGCCGCGGCCGGCACGTTCGTGCCCGGGCGCATGCAGCTGCTGGAGGACGATCCGCCGACGATCCTCGACGGCGCGCACAATCCCGACGCGGTGCTGGCGCTCGCCGAGTCGCTGCCCGCGTTGCTCGCCGGACGACCGCTGGCGCTGGTCCTCGGCGTGCTGGAGGACAAGGACGCCGCGGGGATGCTGGCGACCCTGCTGGCGCTGTGCGAGCGGGCGTGGTTCACCGCCCCGCCGGGCAGCCGGGCGCTCTCGCCCGCGGCGCTCCAGTCGCGCGCCCGTCAGCTCGGCTTTGACGCGACCTCGTGCGAGCCGCGACCGTCGCGGGCGCTGGCACAGGCGCGGGACTGGGCACGGGAGCACAGCGGAGCGGTGCTGGCCACGGGGTCGGTGTATCTCGTCGGCGAGCTGCTGGGCGAGCTGGACGCCTCGCAGGCGGCGGCGGCGGCGCCGCAGCGGCGGCTGAGGAGCTCCGCGCAATGAACGAGGACGGACCGTCGGTGCTGACCATGATCGGCGCGGTCGCGCTGATCGTCGCGCTGGTCATCCTCGTGTTCTTCGCCGCGGGCTACGGATTCGGCCGGTTGTTTCTCTAAACTCAGCCGGCCGATGCCACCGCTCGCATACTTCGGAATCGAAAGCAGCGGCTTGAACCTGGCCGTCGATCTGCTGATCCTGTTCGTCGCCGTCTTCTACCTGTCGTTGATCTACTGGACCTACGCGGACGCCCGCCGGCGGATCCTGGACCCGATGCTGGTGGGCTGCGCCACCGCCGCCTCGCTGTTCCCGTTCGTGGGAACCATCGTCTACATGATCCTGCGCCCGCCCGAGTACCTGGAGGACGTGCATGAGCGCGAACTGGAGATGCAGGCCGCCGAGGCGCGCCTGCACCAGCTCGAGCAGTCGCTGTGCCCGCACTGCGACTATCGGATCGAGCGGGACTTCGTGCGCTGCCCCAGCTGCCTGCGCAAGCTCAAGGAGCGCTGCGCCAGCTGTTCGCGGCCGCTGGATCAGGCGTGGACGATCTGCCCCTACTGCGAGGCGGACGTCCCCGGTGTGGCCGCGCCCCGCACGCGCCGGCGCCGCCCGGCGGCGAGCGTCGAGAGCGAGCTTTCAGACCTCGACGGATCGCTCGCACCCGAGGGCGAGGAGGAGACGCAGGCGGCACCGCTCGCCGCGTCCGAGTCGCCTGCCAGGCCGACCGATCGAAGATCGGCCGGCACCGGGCGCGCCCGGCGCCCGCGCAGCACCTGAGCAACTTCCACTTCGATCAAAGGAACCCATGGACCGAACGCTGATCCTCGTCAAGCCCGACGCCTTCGCGCGGAACCTGACCGGTGAGATCATCGCCCGCTTCGAGCGCAAGGGCCTGAAGATCGTGGCGCTGCGGGCAATGACCGTCACCAGGGAGCTGGCCGAGCGCCACTACGCCGAGCATGCCGAGCGCCCGTTCTTCGGCGAGCTGGTCGAGTTCATCACCTCCGGACCGATCGTCGCGATGGTGCTGGAGGGGCGCGACGCGGTCAGGGCCGCGCGCCAGCTGATCGGTGCGACCAACCCGCTGGAGGCCGCCCCAGGCACGATCCGCGGCGACCTTGCGATCGAGATGGGAGCCAACATGGTTCACGGCTCGGACTCCCCCGAGTCCGCCGCGCGCGAGGCGTCGCTGTTCTTCGAGGACCTGTAGGCGCTGTCTGAGCGCCTACCTCTTGTCCTGGCCTCTCGCTCGCCCCAGCGGAGCGCCCTGCTCGCTCGCCTGGGCGTCCAGTTCACGACCAGGGCCTCCCACGCCGAGGAGCTCGAGGAGGGAGACGACCCCTCACAGATCGCGGTCGAGAACGCCCTGCGCAAGGCGCGCTCGGCGCTGCGCCCCGGGGCCCGCGAGGCGGTGCTCGGCTGCGACACGATCGTGGTGCTCGACGGCGTGATCTACGGCAAGCCGTCCGATGTGGCGGCGGCGCGTGGGACGCTCACGGCTCTTGGCGGGCGCACGCACGAGGTGATCAGCGGGCTGGCGGTGCTGCTTCCCGGCGACCGAGCGGAGATCGCCCAGAGAACGGCCGTGGCGCGCACGAGGGTCACGTTTCGCGCTCTTGATGACGCGCTCCTCGACTGGTATGTAGGAACGGGGGAGTGGCGCGGACGCTCCGGCGGCTACGCCATCCAGGGCGCCGGCGCGGCGCTCGCGCTGACGGTGGACGGCGAAGAGGAGAACGTCGTCGGCCTGCCGCTGGCGACGCTGCTGGACGTCTATCCCGAGCTGCTGTACGGCCGCTGAGCGGTGCGGGGGCGCTGCGCGCCGCGACACGACGGCGCGATCGGAGCGCGCGCCGCTTTGGCCTGCAAATCCGCTGGCATGCGGCTCGGGCGGAGATGGACGTTCGCTACACTGGCCCCGGGCACGCCCCAATGAGCGCTGGCCGCGGAGCGCGCGGCTGGCCGATCTGTGATCGGTAGCGGCGCCAGACCGGATCTAAGCGTGCTCTCTCTCTATATATGGGCATCTTCAGCTATCTGACAGGATTCGGCGGTCGCGACATGGCGGTCGATCTCGGGACCGCCAACACGCTCGTGTACGTGCGCGGCCGCGGGATCGTGCTGTCGGAGCCGAGCGTCGTGGCGATCGACTCCCGCACCGGCGAAGTCCACGCCGTCGGGATCGAGGCCAAGCGCATGCTCGGGCGTACGCCTGGGACGATCCAGGCGATCCGTCCGCTGAAGGACGGCGTGATCGCGGACTTCGACGTCACCGAGCAAATGCTCAGGCACTTCATCCAGAAGGTCCACCAGAACCGTTGGGCACATCCGCGCGTGGTCGTGTGCGTGCCCTCCGGCGTCACCGGCGTGGAGAAGCGCGCCGTCGAGGAGGCAACCCTGTCCGCGGGCGCGCGCACCGCCTACCTGATCGAGGAGCCGATGGCGGCGGCGATCGGCGCCGGGCTGCCGGTCGGCGAGCCGACCGGTTCGATGGTCGTGGACATCGGCGGCGGCACCTCCGAGGTGGCCGTCATCTCGCTCGGCGGGATCGTCGTCTCGCAGTCCATCCGCGTGGGCGGCGATGAGATGGACGAGGCGATCATCAACTACGCCAAGAAAG
>DAINPC010000076.1:0-9327 GCA_036743695.1 Solirubrobacteraceae bacterium
TCTGGTCGAGCGTCTGCTCGCGCTCGTCGTTGGCGCCGGTGACCGACACCGAGCCCTGGCGGGAGCGTCCGATCGCGTCGAGCTCGTCGATGAAGATGATCGCCGGCGCGGCCTCCTTGGCCTTGGCGAACAGGTCGCGGACGCGCGAGGCTCCGACGCCGACGATCGCCTCGATGAACTCCGAGGCGGAGATCGAGAAGAAGGCGGCGTGAGCCTCGCCGGCGACCGCCCGTGCCAGCAGCGTCTTGCCGGTGCCGGGGGCGCCCGAGAGCAGCACGCCGTGGGGCATGCGCCCGCCGAGGCGCCCGTAGCGCTCGGGGTTGCGCAGGAAGTCCACGATCTCCGTCAGCTCGGCCTTGGCCTCGTCGATGCCGGCGACGTCATCGAAGGTGATGCGGATCTGGTCGGGGTCGGCGCGGCGGGCCTGTGAGCGCCCGAAGCTCCCGAGCGCGCCCATGGCCCCTCCAGCCTTCGCGGCGCGGCGCGCGATCAGCACGAACAGCCCGACGATCAGCAGCGTCGGGCCGAAGCCGAGCAGCAGCTCGGCCAGCAGCGACTGGCTGGCGCTCGTGGACTTGGCGTTGATCCTCACGCCCTTTTCCTGCAGCAGGGCCGAGAGCTGGCTGCCGTTCCAGAAGGTCGGCACCTCGGTCGCGAACAGCTTGGTGGGAGTCGCTTTGGAGTTGCTCGCCGGATAGCGCTGCTTGGCCCTGAAGTTGCCTTCGATGGTGTCGCCCTTGGAGGAGATCGAGCTGATCCGGCCGGTCTTGACCTGTTCGAGGAAGTAGGGGCTGAACGGCACCGTCACGCGCTGTTCGCCCGTGGAGGGCTGGAACAGCAGCACGGAGACCCAGTTGAGCGTGATCAGGATCAGCACGAACCACAGGAACCCCGGCCGGCGGTGCGCCGGCGGGCCGCTGGGGGTCGGCTCGGGCGCGCCGCGTCCGTCCGGTGCCGGCGAGACGTGCCAGCCGCGCTTGTCGCGCGGCATCGGTGGGTGGGCGTCCGAGCGCTCGCTGTTGAGACGCTCGGGCTCGGCCGGTGTTTCCTCTGGCACGCGCCCAATTCTACGCCCCGCAGGCACGCCGGAAGCGCCTGCGGCCTCGCCGCGGCCATTGTGCTCGCCGCTCATTGGCCGGCCTGCCTGGAGCTGCGCAGCGCGCTCGGCCCGAAGCCCGACACGGCGAGCGCGCCGATCGACACCATCGCCGCCCCGGCGGCCGTGGCGAGCATCCCCACGCTGGGCACGCCGAGCTGGAAGAAGTGGCGCGTGGCGGGCGTCGCGAGGACCACCGCGTATGCGCCCGCGAGCGCCAGGCACATGAGCCCCACGAGGCTCGAGCGCCGTAGCGAGCCGGCGGCCTCGAGCGCGACCACCAGGTAGAGCCCGAGCGCGATCAGGACCGTGGTGGCCACCGTGCGCGCTTCGAGCACCGGGTAGTCCAGGTCGTGCAGCGCGAACAGGTAGCCCGTGGCCGTGCCGGTGCCGACGAGGACCCCGGCCGGAACGGCGAAGCGGGCGATGCCGCGGACGAAGTGCTCGGGCCGCCACGGCCCGCTGCTGGGCGCCAGCGCGAGGAAGAAGGTCGGGATGCCGACGGTCAGGGACGCCGCCAGGCTCAGGTGGCGCGGCAGCAGCGGGTAGGCCTCCGAGGTGATGCCGATCGTGACGATCAGGAACGCGGCAAAGGCCGACTTGGTGACGTACAGCTTGGCCACGCGCTGGAGGTTGCGCAGGGCCTGGCGTCCCTCGTGCACCAGCGCCGGGATCACGTCGAAGTCGCCGCGGACGAGCACCAGGTCGGCGATGCTGCGGGCCATCTGCGTTCCGCTGCCCTGCGCGATCGCCAGCCGCGCCGCCTTCAGCGCGGGCACGTCGTTGACGCCGTCGCCGAGCATCGCCACGTAGCGCCCGGCGTCGTGCAGCGCGCCGACGATCGCACGCTTGCCCTCCGGGGATATCCGCCCGACGACGCTCGCCCCCAGCGCGAAGGCGCGCAGCTGCTCCGGATCCCCGGGGATCTCCGTGCCGTCGCTGACTGCGCCCACGGGGATGCCGACGTCGCGGGCGATGGCGGCCACCGTGTGGGGCGAGTCGCCCGAGAGCACCTTGATCTCCACGCCCTGCTCGAGCAGGAAGGCGATCGTCTGCGACACGTTCGGGCGCAGCCGCTCGGCGATCACGACCAGGCCCAGGACGGCCACCTCCGGCGGCGGCGCCTCGCCCGGCTCGCCCGGCAGCGGCGCGCGGCTGCTCGCGAGGGCCAGCACCCGCCGCCCGGCCCGCGCCAGCTCCCCGGCCAGCTCCCGCAGCTCCCCGAGCGCGAAGCGCTCGGGGGCGCCCAGGAGGTAGGTGGCGTCCTGCAGCTGCACCGCGCTCCAGCGCCGGCGGGAGTTGAACTGGACCTCCGCCAGCGCCGCGTGCGCCGCGGCCGGGTAGGTTTCGGCGATCGCCTGCAGGGTGGCGTTGGGCGCGGAGGCGCTGCTCGCCAGACGGCCGAGGGCCTCGGCCATCTGCTCCTCGGACACGCCCGGCGCGGGCTCGAGCGCGGCGACGCGCAGCGCGGATTCGGTGAGCGTCCCGGTCTTGTCCATGCAGATCACCTCGACCGACGCCAGCGACTCGATCGCGTTGAGCTGCTGGGCGAGCACGCCGCGGCGCGCCATCCGCGCTGAGGCGACTGCGTAGGTCAGGCTGACGAGCACCATCAGGCCCTCCGGGACGAGGCTCACCACACCGGCCACCGAGGTCGCGACCGCCGTGTGGCGGCCGACGTGGCGGTGGTAGAGGGAGTAGCCGAGCACGGCGCCGAGCAGCACCATCAGGACCACGAGCGCGTAGAGCAGCCGGTTGACGGCCTGTTCGAGCGGCGATCGCGGGTGCCTGAACGAGCGGGCCTCGCCGACGATCCGCGCCGCGAAGCTGTCGGCGCCGACAGCGCTCACGAGGTAGGAGCCGCTGCCCTCGGCCACGAACGCGCCCGAGTGGATGCTCTCGCCGCGCGTGCGCCCGACCGACTCGGACTCGCCGGTGAGCACCGACTCGTCGAGCCGCAGCTCGTGCGCATCCACGACCTCGCCGTCGGCCACGATCTGATCGCCGGCGCGAACGCGCACCAGGTCGCCGGGCACGACCTGCTCGACGGCCACGTCGCGGGGGCGACCGTCGCGCACCACAGCGGCCAGCGGGGCCACGAGCAGGGCGAGGCGGTCGAGGGCGTGCTTGGCGCGGACCTCCTGCGCGGTGCCGATCGAGGCGTTGGCGACGATCACGCCCAGGAACAGCGCGTCGCGCGCGTCCCCGAACAGCAGCGTCACCGCCCCGAAGGCGGCGAGGATGACGTTGAACACCGTCAGCACGTTCGCGCGCACGATGCTTCGATACGAGCGGCTGCTGGCGGGGCGCGGCTGGGTGCCGCGGGCCGCCAGCCGGGCCGCCGCCTCCGCCTCGCTCAGCCCCGCGTGCGCCGGCTCGGTCCGCTCAACGGTGCTCTGCATCCACCTCACCCCCGGGTGTCAGCAGCGTTCTGACCTGGCGGGCGATCTCGACGTCCTCGCGCGCGGTGAGCACGAGCGTGCGGACGGAGGCGCTGGCGGCGCCGATGTCGGCGTCGCCGCCAGCGCGGTCGTTGCGCTCCTCGTCGATCGAGACGCCCAGGAACGCGAGCCCCTCCCCGGCCCTGACGCGCACCGGGGCGCAGTGCTCGCCCACGCCGCCCGTGAACACGAGCGCGTCGAGGCCGCCGAGCGCGGCGGTCATCGCGGCGATGCCGGCGCGCAGCCGGTGGACGTAGACCTCGAGCGCCAGGCGGGCGTTCTGCTCGCCCGCGCCGGCGCGCTCGAGGATCACGCGCATGTCCGCGCTGCCCGCGAGCGCGAGGAGCCCGGAGCGGTGCTCCAGCGCGTCCGTCAGCTCGCCGGCGGAGAGGTCCGCGCGCTCCATCAGCCACAGCAGCATCCCCGGGTCCACGCTGCCCGCGCGGGTCGCCATCACGAGGCCCTCGAGCGGCGTGAACCCCATGGTCGTGTCGCGCGAGACGCCGCCGTCGATCGCGCACAGCGACGCACCGGCCCCGAGGTGGCAGCTGACGATCCGCAGCTCGGCGGCGTCGCTGCGCAGCAGCTGCGGAGCGCGCCTTGCGACCCACGCGTGGGAGAGCCCGTGAAAGCCGTAGCGGCGCAGGCCCCAGCGCTCGCGCCACTCGGCGGGCAGGGCGTAGGTGGCGGCCGCGTCGCTCAGCGTGGCGTGAAAGGCGGTGTCGAAGCAGGCGACCGCGGGCAGCTCCGGCAGCGCCTCGCCCACCGCGTCGAGCGCCGCGAGCGACTTCTGCTGGTGAAGCGGAGCGAGATCGGACAGTCCGCGCAGCTCCGCCTCGATCTGGGCGTCGATCCTCACGGCTGCGTGGAAGCGCGCTCCGCCGTGCACGATGCGGTGGCCGATCGCCTCCGCCTGCCCGAGCTCGGAGCCGAGCGCGTCGCGCAGCTCCCGCGTGTCCACCCGCGAGCGTGGCGCCGCCAGCTCCCGCGCGGCGATCGTCTCGTCGCGCTCGTCCAGCAGCGCCAGCTTCAAGCTGCTGGAGCCGGCGTTGACGGTGAGCACGCGCATACGGGCCCTAGCCGCGTTCGGGAGCGGGCGGCTGCGCACCCGCAGGCGCAGGCCCGGTGCCGCCAGGCCACGTCCAGTCGCGCAGCTGCGGCGGGTCGTCGCCATGCTCGCGGGTGTAGGCGCGGTGGCGCAGCCGCTCATCGATCATGTGCTGGCGCAGGTGGGAGGCCCGCTCGAGCAGCCCCGGAACGCGGTCGATCACGTCCATCACGAGGTGGAAGCGGTCGAGGTCGTTGAGCATCACCATGTCGAACGGCGTGGTGGTGGTGCCCTCCTCCTTGTATCCGCGCACGTGGATGTTGGAATGGTTGGCGCGGCGATAGGTCAGGCGGTGGATCAGCCACGGGTAGCCGTGGTAGGCGAAGATCACGGGCCGCGCGGTGGTGAACAGGGCGTCGAACCCCTCCTCTGAGAGGCCATGGGGATGCTCGCTGTCGGGCTCCAGGCGCATCAGGTCGACGACGTTCAGCACCCTGACCTTGAGCTCGGGCAGCTCGCGCCTGAGGATCGCCGTGGCGGCGATGGTCTCCAAGGTGGGCACGTCGCCGGCGCACGCCAGCACCACGTCGGGCTCGGCCCCCTCGTCGCTGCTGGCCCAGTCCCACACGCCGATCCCGCGGGTGCAGTGCGCCACCGCCTCCTCCATCCCCAGGTAGTTGAGCGCCGGCTGCTTGCCGGCGACGATCACGTTGACGTAGTCGCGGCTGCGCAGGCAGTGGTCGGCGACCGACAGCAGGCAGTTGGTGTCCGGGGGCAGATACACGCGCACGATCTCGGCCTTCTTGTTGATCACGTGGTCGATGAACCCGGGGTCCTGGTGTGAGAAGCCGTTGTGGTCCTGGCGCCACACGTGCGAGGAGAGCAGGTAGTTCAGCGACGCCACCGGCCTGCGCCAGGGGATCCCGCGGGTGACCTTCAGCCACTTGGCGTGCTGGTTGAACATCGAGTCGACGATGTGGATGAACGCCTCGTAGCAGTTGAACAGCCCGTGGCGGCCGCTGAGCAGGTAGCCCTCCAGCCAGCCCTGGCAGAGGTGCTCGGAGAGGACCTCCATGACCCGCCCGTCGGGCGCCAGGTGCTCGTCGCCCGGGAGCGTCTGCGCCTCCCACGTGCGGCCGGTTGCCTCGAACACGGCGCCCAGCCGGTTGGAAGCGGTCTCGTCGGGACCCATGATGCGGAAGCTCTCGCCGTTGCGCCGAACGACCTCGGCCAGGAAGCCGCCCAGCACGCGCGTGGCCTCGCTGGTGCTCGCCCCCGGCTGCGGGACCGCCACCGCGTGCTCGCGGAAGTCGGGCATCTCCAGCTCGCGCAGCAGCAGCCCGCCGTTGGCGTGCGGGTTGGCGCCCATGCGCCGGATGCCCGTGGGCGCCAGCGCGCTCAGCTCCGCGCGCACGGCGCCGTCCTCGTCGAACAGCTCCTCGGGGCGGTAGGAGCGCAGCCACTGCTCCAGCTGCGCCAGATGCTCGGGGTTGTGCTCCAGGTCCGCCAGCGGCACCTGGTGGGAGCGGAACGAGCCCTCGGCGGGCAGTCCGTCCACCTGCTTGGGGCCGGTCCAGCCCTTGGGGCTGCGCAGCACGATCATCGGCCAGCGCGGCCGCGCGATCTCGCCGTGCGAGCGCGCCCGCTCCTGGATCTGTGCGATCTCCCCGCTCACCTCGTCGAGCGTCGCCGCCATCAGCTGGTGCATCTGCAGCGGGTCGGAGCCCTCCACGAACCGCGGCGCCCAGCCGTAGCCCTCCAGCAGCGAGCGCAGCTCCTCGCCTGGAATCCTGGCCAGCACCGTCGGGTTGGCGATCTTGTAGCCGTTGAGGTGCAGCACCGGCAGCACCGCGCCGTCGCGGACGGGGTTGAGGAACTTGTTCGAGTGCCAGCTGGCGGCCAGAGGCCCCGTCTCGGCCTCCCCGTCGCCAACCACGCAGCAGGCCAGCAGGTCGGGGTTGTCGAACACGGCGCCGAAGGCGTGCAGGAGCGAGTACCCGAGCTCGCCGCCCTCGTGGATCGAGCCGGGCGTCTCGGGCGCGGCGTGGCTGGGGATGCCGCCGGGGAAGGAGAACTGGCGGAACAGCCTGCGCAGGCCCTCCTCGTCGCGGCCGATGTGCGGGTAGACCTCGCTGTAGGTGCCCTCCAGGTAGACGTTGGCGACCAGGCCCGGGCCTCCGTGGCCGGGACCCGCCACGAACAGTGCGTTCACCTGGCGCTGGCGGATCAGGCGGTTGAGGTGCGCGTAGAGGAAGTTCAGCCCAGGGGTGGTGCCCCAGTGGCCCAGCAGGCGCGGCTTGGTGTGCTCCAGGAGCAGCGGCTCGCGCAGCAGCGGGTTCTCCTGCAGGTAGATCTGCCCCACCGACAGGTAGTTTGCCGCCCGCCAATAGGCGTCCAGCCCGCGCAGCTCCGCGGGCGAAAGCGGGCCGGGTGTGGTGTTGGCGGGCGTGTTCTCGGGCACGGGAGCATTCCAGCAGGCCGGCGGCTCGTTACCGGCTGTCCTCGATCCTCGCTCACGCCGCCCTCGGCGGCTTCCGCGCTGGGTCGAGGACCGTGTACGTAGAACCCCGCAACAGCATGAGTGCCTAACCCGGAGGTCGCGTGCAGCCTCCGCGCATAGCCTTGGCGACAGCGATCCAAGGAGAGATGAGATGTTCAAGAACGTGCTGGTGGGAGTGGACGGCAGTCCCAACGGACGCGATGCGGCGGCGCTCGCCTCGCGCCTCCTCGATCCCGATGGGAAGCTGACGCTCGCGCACGTGCACTCGGGCGAGCTGCATCCGCTCCACGCGATCACCCCCGGCCTGCTGGCCGAGGAGCGCCAGGCGTCGGCGAAGCTGCTTGAAGGCGAGCGCGCCGCCGCGGGGATCGATGCCGAGCTCGTCAGCGTGGTGGCCGCCTCTCCCGGCGGCGGCCTGCACCGCCAGGCGGAGGAGCAGAATGCCGACCTGCTCGTGGTCGGGTCGTGCCGCCGCGGCGCGTTCGGGCGCGTGATGCTGGGCGACGACTCGCGCACGGCGCTCAACGGAGCCCCCTGCGCGGTGGCGATCGCGGCGCGCGGCTACGCCGAGCACCCCACCCCGATCACCAAGGTCGGCGTCGGCTACAACGACTCGCCCGAGAGCACGGCGGCACTCGCGGCCGCCCGCAGCGTGGCGGCGCCGACGGGGGCGACGGTGCACGCGCTGGAAGTGGTCTCGATCCCGACCTACGCCTACACGGGGCTGATGCCGCCGACGATCGGCGAGGGCATCGAGGTGATCCTCTCCGAAGCCAACGAGCGCATGAGCAAGCTTCCCGACGTGGTCGGCCGTGCCGTCTACGGGCTGAGCGGCGAGGAGCTGGCGGCCTTCAGCGACGAAGTGGACGTCCTTGTGGTCGGCTCGCGCAGCTACGGGCCCGTTCGGCGCCTGGTGCTGGGCAGCACCTCGGACTACATGGAGCGCCACGCGCGCTGCTCGCTGCTGGTGCTTCCCAGGGCGGCGGCGCAGGGCGGCGCGGGCGAGCAGCTCGGCGCCGAGGCCGGCGTGGGCACGGCCGTCTGACCGGCACAGCCGGCGCGAGCGCTCCGAGGCTGCGGCCCGCGAGCGGCCGTCCGAGTCGCGGTCAGCGCCCATTCCGTCGCGCGAGCCGCTACCTTGACCGTGATGAGGGATCAGGACTTCTCCGCAGCGGGCACGGGGGCGGCCGACGAGGAGGCGGTGGCGCAGCCGATCCGCATCGTCCTGGCAGACGACCACGCGGTCGTGCGCAGCGGGCTGCGCCTGTTGCTGGACAGCGAGAGCGACTTCGAGGTGGTGGCGGAGGCCAGCGACGTGGACGGCGCCGCGCGCTACGTGCGCGGGCACCACCCGAGGGTGCTGGTGCTCGACCTCAACATGCCGGGCGGTTCGAGCCTGGAGGCGATCCCGGTGATTCGCGAGGAATCGCCGGACACGCAGATCGTGGTGCTGACGATGCAGCAGGAGCCCGCCTTCGCCCGCGAGGCGCTCGGCGCGGGTGCGCTCGGCTACGTGCTCAAGGAGGCCGCGGACGAAGAGCTGGTGGAAGCCGTCCGCCGCGCCGCGGTGGGCGAGAGCTATCTCAACCCGAGGCTCGGGGCGCGCATCGCCTCCGAGCCGCCCCCGGGGCCGCCGGACGACCTCTCCGAGCGGGAGGTGGACGTGCTGAGGCTGATCGCGCTGGGACACACCAACGCGGAGATCGCCGAGCAGCTGTTCCTATCGGTGCGGACGGTCGAGACGCACCGCTCGCACATCCAGCAGAAGCTGCGCCTGTCCACCCGCGCGGAGCTGGTCGGCTACGCCCTGGAGCGCGGGTTGATCGCCCGGTAGCGCTCTCTGCGGATCAGGCGCGCGCCCGATCCGCAGAGCCCCGGCCGGCTACGCCTTGGGTGGCGGCGGGCTGCCCGCCGCGTAGTGCTCCTTCCAGATCAATCGGTAGATCGGGATCTTGCGGGGCAGGCCGCGGACGCCCGGGATGAACGGGACGCAGATGAATGCGAGGCTCAGCACGCTCATCATGAGCATCACGAGGATGTCTGCGTTTGCGGATTCCTTGAACGGTTCGACCTGGTACCAGAGGGAATACAGCCACAGCCAGGCCTGGCCGGGGTAGCTGCCGGTCTCGTTCATCATGCCCCACTGCTCGCCGAGCAGGTGCTGGCCTTCGGCGCGTTCGGCGAGCAGCCCGCCGTCGGCCATGAACAGCAGCGGCTTGGTGTAGTCGGTCTGGAAGAACTG
>DAINPC010000077.1:0-9319 GCA_036743695.1 Solirubrobacteraceae bacterium
TGACGGTGAACCTGACCCGCATCTACACCAAGCTCGGCGACGGCGGCGAGACGCATCTGGGCGACATGAGCCGCGTCTCCAAGCTGCATCCGCGGGTGGAGGCATACGGCACGGTCGACGAGCTCAACGCCGCGCTCGGCGTGGTCCTGCTGCAGCCGGGTCTGGCGGAGCAGTTCGCCGCGTGGCTGCGCCGCGTGCAGAACGACCTGCTCGACGTGGGCGCGGACCTGTCGGTGCCGGGCGCCGTCTCCGACGGCCCGCCGGCGGAGGGCGCGCGCGAGCGTCTGCGGGTGGACGCCGGCTACACCGCGTGGCTGGAGCAGGCCTGCGACGAGGTCAACGCCGGGCTGGAGCCGCTGCGCTCGTTCGTGATCCCGGGCGGAGCGCCGGCGGCGGCGCACCTGCACGTCTGCCGCACCGTCTGCCGCCGCGCCGAGCGGCGCACGATCGCGATCGGAACGGAGGTCAATCCGGAGGCGGTGCGCTACCTCAACCGGCTGTCGGACCTGCTGTTCATCCTCAGCCGCGCCGCGAGCCTCCCGGCGGGCGGGGATGAGGCGTCCGAGCCGCTGTGGAGCCCGGGGGCCCACGGCGCGGACGCCGCGCCGGGCGACTCCTAGCCGAGCTCGGGCGGATGCCGCGAGGGCCAGCGCCGCTCGGCTGCGCGCAGTATGGCCACGGCCAGCGCGGTCCAGAAGGTCGCGACCAGATAGCCGCCGAGGACGTCGCTGGGCATGTGCCAGGCGAGGACCAGCAGCGAGATCCCAACGGCGAGGGCGAACACCGCGGCGAGCGCCGCTGTCACGGCGCGCAGGCTCGGGGGGGAGACGAGCACGGCGGAGAGCGCCAGCGCGAGCGCGGCGGTCGAGTGGCCGCTGGGCCAGGAGGCCGGCCCGATGTAGACCGCCCCGACGCTGGCGTGCGGGTGGGCGAGCAGCGGCTTGAGCATCTCGGAGGTCAGCGGCGCGAGGCCCATCACGGCCACGACGGCCAGCGCGGTTCGCGGACGCTCGCGGGCGAGCGCGAGGGAGACGAGGGCCACGCCCCACAGGATGAACAGCGCCGGTTCGAGCAGGTGGACCAGGTGATTGGCGACCCAGTCCACCGAGGGCCGGCCGAGCCGGGTGAAGTCGTGGAGCGCCACCGCGTCGCGGAAGTGCACCGCGGGCACCAGCGCGGCCAACACCCAGATCAGCGCGAGCGCGAGCAGACACAGCCCGCAGATGGCGAGCGCGCCCGCGGGCCCGGAGGATCCGGAGCGTTCCGTGATCGACCGCGGACGCACGGCCCCGGCGGTGTAGGCGTGTCCCTGCATCTTCACAAAGGGTAGAGGCGTTGCTAAAGCGCGCCTGAAAGGCTCACCGGCCGGGGTGCGGGCGGGCGGGCGGGATCGGGAATGGCTTGCGCGCGAGCGCTGTTAGTGCCTGCGCTGTCACCCACACCGGGGTCTGGGCCCCGGTACGGGAGTAGCGGACGCTTCCGTCGGGTGCGAGCAGGCTCTCGAGATAGGCCAGCGGCGAGCGGCTGCCCTGCCGTTTGACGGCGGCCACGTCACGCCCGGCGGCGGTGAGCGCCTGGATGGCCCAGGAGCTGGACTGGGCGTTGGACAGGCCTCCGGGCTGCTGAGGGTAGCCACCGTCGAGGTTCTGCGCGCGGAGCAGGAAGGCGACTGCGCGTCCCGGCGCATAGCCCGTGCGCACGCGCGCGTCCACGAGCGCCTGCAGAACGGCCGCCGTGTCGTCCACGTCGCTGCCGCCGCCCGCACCGATCGGGGATCGGCCGGCGAAGCCGAAGCCGCCATCGGCTTCCTGCTGGCGCGCGAGCCAGCGCGCGGCGCCCCGCACGATCGGATTGCCCGCCGGGTATCCGGCGGCGCGAAGCGCGAGGACGGCGAAGGCGGTCAGGTTGGCGAGATGCCCGAAGGAGCCGTCGCCCGCGCGCGAGCGCAGCAGCTCCGCGACGGGATCCCCGCCCGCCACGGCGTGAAACGAGCGCACGGAGACCCCGCACGCGCGCAGCGCGAGGATCGTGCGCTCGAGGTCGCCGGGTCCCTGCAGGCTGCCGGCCTGCGCTCTGAGGGCGTCCAGGATGCTGTGGCCGTCGCGACGGAGGCTGAACGGGTCGTGCCCAGCGGCGGCCAGCCCCATCGCCACCCACGCGGAGTAGAGCTCGGTGCTGGTCTGCCCTGCGGCGCCGCCGAAGCCGCCGTCGGCGTTCTGGGCTCCCGCCAGGAAGCGGACCTCGCGTGAGACGTCCAGCCGCGCGCCAGCAGCGGCGGAGGACGTGGCTGAGAGCGGGCGCGGGGCCGTCCGCAGCGCGGCGGACGCGGCGGTGCGCCTGGCGGCGCTCGAGGAGCGCGCGAGCAGCGGGGCGCCGATGGCCAGCGCCGGGATCGCCACCAGTAGCGCCACCGCGGCGAGACCGACGAGGTAACGCGGCGATGCGACGGGCGCGATCGGGCGCAGCTCCTGGCCGGCTGGCGTCCAGCTGACCTCGAGCCGCGAGCGCACGCGCGCGAGCATGCGCAGCAGCACGCCGCCGAAGGCGAGGCCGAAGGCGAAGCTGGCGAGGACGTGGGTGATGTCGAAGACCACCGCCGTGCCGAGCACCACCCCGAAGCCGGCGAGCGTGTGGCTGCCGGTCCCGGTCCATGTGTAGAGGTCGAGGATCAGGTTGAAGACCTCCGCCGACAGGGCGCAGGCGACTGCGATGGCGAGCGGCGGAAGGCTACGGCCGGTGAGCCGCCCGAGCGCGGCGCCGATCAGCCCGACGATCCCCCAGCCGAGCATCTGCCACGGCGTCCACGGGCCCTCGCCGAGCAGGACGTTGGACGCCAGCGCGGAGATCGCGCCGACGGCGAAGCCGGGGCCGGCGCCGAAGGCGATGCCGCTGACGAGCACGATGGCGGTGATGGGCTTGACGTCGGGAACGGCCGCGAAGGCGTCGCGTCCGAGCGCGGCGAGTGCTGCGAGCGTGGCGATGACCGCGAGCAGCTTGGCGGGCGGGTGCGAGCGCTCATACCACCAGAAGGCGAGCGCGAGCGACGCGAGCACCAGGACGAAGGACACGAGCTGCCAGTTCATGTGGGCACCTCCTCGGCCAGGAGCGGGCGCGCCGGGCGCTCGAAGCCCAGACCGACGGCAGCACGCAGCAGCTCGGCGCCCTGCTCGGGGCGCAGCGCGCCTCCGGCGCCGTCGAGGATGCGGGCGGTTTCGGTGGCGAAGTACCAGCCGCCGGCCAGGATCTCGGCGGTCGGTCCGTCGGCGATCACGCGGCCGTCCGCCAGCAGCACGGCGCGCGCGGCGAACTCGGCGGCGAACTCGGCGTCGTGGGTGGCCACCAGCACCGCGATGCCCTCCGCCGCGCGGTCGCGCAGCCAGCGTGCGAGCAGATGCTTGGCGGCCCGGTCCATCCCGCGTGTGGGCTCGTCCAGCGCCAGCACGGCCGCCCGCCGATCGCCGCCCAGCACGATCGCCAGCGCCAGGCGCTGGCGCTGGCCGCCTGAGAGGTCGCGGGGATGGCGCGCGCCGAGGCCCGCCAGCCCGACCTGAGCGAGGGCGGCGCCCGGCGCCTCCTGATCGACGCGCTCGCGCAGGAAGTAGTCGCCGGGGTTCTGCAGCAGCAACGCGACCCGCCCGCCGGTGGCGACGGTTCCGCGCGTCGGTTCCAGGAGACCGGCGGCGTGGCGCAGGAGCGTGGACTTGCCCGCGCCGTTGCGCCCCATCAGCACCACGCTCTCGCCCGCTCCCAGCCGCAGATCGACGCCGCGCAGAATCGCCGGGCCGTCGCGAAGCTCGTGCCATACCCCGCGTAGCTCCAGGGCGGGCGGCGCCTGCTGCTCGCGGCGCCCGAGACGACCGCGGCGACGGCGGGACTCGGCTGGCTCGGGGCGTCGCGACGCGATGCTCGCGGCACTCGCGAGACCCGCGACGCTTCCGAGGTGGCCGGCGGCACCGGCGGCGTCCTCGACGCCCTCACCGGCGGTCGCGCTCCCGGCGGGCGCCAGCATGCCGCTGCGGCGCAGCGTGGCGCGGGCCTGCTTGACGCCGGTGGGGAGGGGGCGCAGCCCCACCTGCTCGAACAGTCGCGCACCGGGGGTCTGGAGCGCGGGCTCGTTCTCGGCGGCCCATTCCAAGAACCCCGTTGGATCGCGGTCGCACGCCACGGCGCCGTGCGCGATCACGATCACGCGATCGGCCGCGGCCAGGCAGCGCTCGAGGCGGTGCTCGATCAGCAGCACGGCGGTGTCGGACTCCTGATTGAGCCGGCGGAGCTGCCATATGAGCTCGTCGCCGGCCACGGGGTCGAGTTGGGAGGTGGGCTCGTCGAGCAGCACCAGCGGCGGGCGCGACACGAGCGCGGCGGCCAGCGCCACACGTTGCAGCTCACCGCCGGAGAGCTCGGCGGTGGCACGGTCGAGCAGGTGGGCGATTCCCAGCGCGAGCGAGGTCTCCTCCACGGCGCGGGCGACCGCGGCGCCGCTGCTTCCGAGGTTCTCCAGCGCCAGCGCAAGCTCGGCGCGCACGGTGGACATGATCACCTGGGTCTCAGGATCCTGGAGCAGCGTCCCGGCGACGGCGCCGATCTCCGCCGGGCCGTGGCGGCGAGTGTCGAGACCGCCGACGGTGACTGTGCCGGAGAAGCTGCCGCCGTGGAAGTGAGGCACGAGGCCGGCGGCGGCGCGCAGCAGCGTGGACTTGCCCGAGCCGGACAGGCCGGCGAGCACGCAGAACTCGCCTGGCGCCACGGTGAGACTCACCTCGCGCAGGGCGTCGCCGGGGGCATCGGGGTAGCGGTAGCTGACGCGCTCAAAGCGCAGGACGCTCATGGCTCGATCCCCCGCCGGTCGGCGAACGGGACGCCGGCGAGCACGAGCAGCAGCGCGGCGAGCGCGAATGGCGCGGCCGTCAACGGCAGGCTGACGAGCGGGTAGGCGCGAAACGGGGCGGCGCCGCCGAGAGCGGCGAGCACCGAGATGGCGAGCAGCCCGCCGGCGGCGGCGGCGAAGGCGAGGTCGTGGCGGGACAGCGGACGCCGCGCGGCGGCGCCTCTCCCCCGGGCGCCGTAGCCGCGCAGCTCGAGGACGGCGGCCACGTCGAGCGATCGGTCGAGCGCTCCGCCGACGGTTGCGCGCAGGACGGCCAGCATCCCCCGGGCGCCCCGGGCGCCGCCGTCCGGGCGGCAGCGCTGGGCCTCGGCCAGCCGCCGGGCATCCTCGCCGAGGACGGGAATCAGGCGCGTGGCGAGCGCGGCGGTCAGCGCGGAGCGCGGCGAGATGCGCCGGCACGCGAACAGCAGCTCGTCGGGGTCGGCCGTGCAGACGACGAGCAGGCACGCGAGCGTGACGACGAGCAGGCGCAGCGCGAACACGAGGCCATAGACGACCGCCTCGACGGTCAGGTTCATCTGGCCGAGCACGCCCCAGTCGCCGAGCCGGGCGAACACGGTCAGGCCGCCGCGAGCCACGAGCACGTTGACCAACACGCTCAGCAGCGCGATCGGCAGGGCGGCGCGTAGCGCGGCGCGAACGAGCTCGGGGCCGACCCCTGCGGCGATCCCGGCGCCGAGCACCGCACACAGCAGCGCTCCCAGCAGCAGCGGGTGCTGGGCGAGCAGCGCGGCGGTGGCCAGCGCGGCGCCGTAGGCCGCTGCGATCGACGCGCGCGCGGCGTGCAGCGGACTGGCACGGCGCCGATAGGCGATGCGCCGCGGGCGGCTCATGGCGCCGACCCCGCCGGCAGTGGCAGCGGGAGCGCGCCAGCGGCCGTCAGCGCAACGGCGAAGCGGTCGCGCAGGGTGGCCGCGTCGAAGGCGCGCGCGGCGCGCTGGACGCCGGCTTCATCTGTCCCCGTGACCACCCACACGGGCGCGTCTTCGGCCTGCCGGGTGGCCGCGATCAGACCGGTGCCGGCGAGCAGCGCAGCCAGCCGCCGGCCGTCCTGATCGAGCGGCGTGAGCGTGCGCCCGTCCGCGGAGAAGAGGGCGTACACGCCGCTGTCGCGCGGCCCGCGCTGAATCCCCTGGGCGCCGAGATCGCCGCCGATGGCGGCCCACGGGCCGACCATCACCCGCAGGCTCTGCGGCGCGCCGCCGCCGCCCAGCCCGGCGACGGCGGCGGGCGCGCCGAGCATGCGCAGCCGCGCTTTGATCGTGCTGCACGCGTAGCCGGCGACGTCCGCGCATTCGATGCGCACGGGGTAGCGCCTGCCGCCGATGCCGTTGAGGAACGGCTCGGGGAACGATCCCACGACGGCGGGGACGTCCTGCGTCTGGCTCCAGTCGTGGCGGTCCCACCAGATGTGATCGCCCGGATGCACGTTCGTGGCGGCCGCGCCCTCGCTCGCCTGCACGCCGTTGTCGTAGTAGAACCAGTCCACCGGCTGGGAGCCTTCGCGTCCGCCGGAGAGCCCGTCGATGCTCTGCACGAAGCCGCCGCCGTAGCGGGCGGCGACGGCGTAGTTGCGGACCAGCAGGCTCATCACGGTCTCCTGGCCGCTGAGCTTCAGCGCGCCGCTGCGGTGCAGCACGCGGTTGCCGAAGTCGCGCGTGACGCTCAGCTGCACCGCGCTCGGCGCGGGTCCCGCGCCGAGACCGCAGCCCGTGAGGGCCAGGCCGCCGAACGCGAGCGCGAGAGCACGCGACAGGGCTCTTGCTGGCAGCGTCCTCACCTCACCACAATCGTCTCCGGAAAGGACGGCACGAGCCCGCGGCGCGTGGCGCTCAGCTGGTAGCGGCCAGGGGCGCCGGGGGCGATCAGCGTCGCCCGTCCGCCCGCGCCCGTGGAGGCGAAGTCGCTGCCGAGCGTGACGATCGCACCGGCCACTGGCGCTGCGCGGCCTTCGTCATCGCGCCCGCTCGCGGTCACCGTGAGCGGGCCACCGCGGCGAACGGCGCCGGCCACGGACCCCAGTTCCAACGTCCGCTGGCACCCGCCGCCAGAGGCGGCACACCAGAACCACAGCATCCGCTCGCCCGCGCGCAGGCGCCGGCCATCCCCGCGAGGACCGCTCGGATCGCCCGCGCCGGTCGTGCCGGAGGTGCCGTCCACCTTGTACTCCCAGCCGCTCTGCCCGCGGTTGGCCTCTCCGCCGAGCGAATAGACGAACAGCTGTCCGGAGTTGACCTGCGAGGCGCCGCAGCGACCGTAGTCGCGCAGCGCGTACCCGGGTCCCCCGGCCCGCCTCACGGCCGCGAGCACCGCAAGTGGCGTGCCCGCGGCCACCGCGCAGCTCCTCCCGCCGACCCGCACGGCGGTGGCGCTCGCGGCCACGGCACGCGGCGGAGACAGGATGGCACCGCTGGAGCCGACGATCATGCTCTGCACGACGGGCCCCGCGGCCGAGATTCGGCCCTTGGGCCGCGCGGCCAAGGCGGCTGCGCCCGGACCGGCGACGGCGATCAAGATCGCGGCGATGCCCCACACCCGCCTAGCGGACATAGAACACCAGCCTCGATGTGCCTCGCGCTGGCGTGACGTGGTTGCCGGCGGCGTCGCTGGCCTGGATGTCGAGCACGTAGCGCCCCGGTGGCAGCGAGAACGGCAGCAGATATGAGAACGCTCCGCCGGTCGAGGCCCGGAACGCTCGCCCGACGCCGCAGCGGGCCGCTACGAAGCGCTCTCTGGTTCCGTCGTATGCCGAGCAGCGCCCGCGGTACCGGCGGCGCAGCTCCAGGCTGACCGAGGACACGGCGTCGTGCGCGAGCACCGTGCCCGCCAGCACCCTCGGAGCGCGCCCGTGCGCGTAGACGTGGCCGTCGATCAAGCCCGTCACCCTGGGCGCCAGCGCGAACGGCCCTCGATAGGGGGCAGCTGGGAGGGCGGCGCCGGAGCCGCTCGTGCCGCTGGCGCTCGTGCCGGTCGATCCCGTCGCAGTAGTGCCGCAGTTGCCGTCGCTGCCGTTGTGAACGCACACGACGAAGGGTCTCGACGGGGCATCGCCGGCTTTCGTGGCTCGTAGGGTCAGCTGCCCCACGCTGGTAGGCGTGAGCGTGGCGACGCCGCTGGCGCCGCTCGTGGCACTGATGCCTGCTCCGGAGACCGTCGCGCCTTCGATCGGCTGTGGTGTGCCCTGACCTGGTTCGGCGAATGTTCCGGGCGGCGTGTGCACGGCGCTGACCTTCAAGCTGAATGGGACACCGGCCTGAACCGCGGTGGGCACTTCGCTCACCACGAGCGGCAGGACGGTCGGCGCGTACGGTGGCGGCTCGTGGTCGGCGACCATCAGCACTTCGTCGCCTTCACTCAGCAGGTCGGTGCAGATGCCGCCGCCCCACTTGTCGTCGACCCACACGGCCCATGTGTCGGATTCGTGTGTGAACGCGTGGGTCTCGGCGAGGATCGTCTCGGTGAAGTCCCCCCCACCTTCGCCGGCCTCTCCGTGATCCCAGTTCGCTTCGACGGCGAGGTTGATGGCAGCCGCGACGCTGTTCGCCGGACAGCCGGAAACCGGCTCGGGGGCGCCCAACGTGACGGTCTTCAGGGGCAGCAGCGTCGAGGATTCGCCCTCCACGCGAACCGTCACCGTGGGCCCGGCGAGCGCCGGGGCGACAGTCAAGAGAGCGAGCGCGAGCGTGCCCGCGATGAGCGCGGCGAGTGAACCGAGATACCTGCGATGAGATGTGAGCATGAAGCCAACCCCTTTCCACGAGGGCTTGTGGGCTTGGGTCGGAGGCAGGTCTCCTGGCTCCCGGGCCTACCCCTCCACGCCTTCCCAACCCGCCGCAGGCGGATCGGTGGCTGCGCACTCATGGCGCGCGGCGGTGGGCATCCCCGGTCACAGTGGCGGGTCCGCGCCGGATTCTCACCGGCTTCCCTTCACCACCGACCATATGAACGCCTGGATCCTACTCCACTCGCCTCGCGGCGGGCGGTCGGACACCGCTCGCGCCGATCGCTCGGTGCGGCGGAACGCGAAGCGGGCGTCTGGTCTCCGAAGCGGGCTTCTGGTCTCGGCTAGCGGGCGATGCTGGCGAGATCGGCGGCGGGGTCGTGCAGGGCCGCGCGCTCGGCCTCGTCGAGCACGACCTGCTCGGTGAGCAGGCGCCGCGCGTGGTCGAGGTCCTCTGAGCGCCCGAACGTGAGCGCGCCCTTGACCACGCCGCCCTTCAGATACCAGTTGGTGAAAGCGCCGCCTGGCATCGAGCCGCGCATGATCTCCTCGTCCCACTCGTGGGCGGGACCCACGTACTCGAGCTCGCCCCAGTCGCCCAGCACGGAGAAGAAGTAGGGGACCTCGGCGTGCGGGACGTCGCGGCCGAGCATGTTCAGCGCGGCGGTCTTGCCCTGGTTGAAGGCCACGTCCCAGTGCTCGATCCGCAT
>DAINPC010000078.1:0-8182 GCA_036743695.1 Solirubrobacteraceae bacterium
GTCGCTCACCGCTCCCGCGCTGTGGGTGCCATCATGGTGCGGAGGTCTGATGCCCCGTGCCTGAACTAAACGGACGCGAGCTGCTCCGCGAGTGGCGCCAGCTGATGGAGTCGCTGGTCGCATCCGCGGGCTCCGCCGCCGGGCGCAGCGCCCTGCCGGGCGATCTGCCGGGGGTCATGCAGCGCCAGCTGGAGCTCATGCAGGAGGTATTCGAGCGCGAGCGCCGGCTGCAGGGGGATCTTGCCAAGCGCATCATCGGACCCGTGGACGCGGCCTTCGACATGCTGGAGCAGGCCGGGGCGGCGCTGCGCGGGCAGGCCGAGGCGATCGAGGCGGCGGGGCGTGCGTTGGAGGAGTCCGCCGCGCTGATGAAGCGTCAGGCGGAGCTGTTCGAGCGGACGATCGCGACGCTGCGCCAACCCGCCGAGCTGGCCAAGGCCGCATCCGGGGCAGCCCGGCACGCGAGCAAGGGCGCCACCGACAATCCTACTAGCTGACCTGCGCGTGAGACCGACGTTGTCGGCTGCTGTCGCGGCGGGCATCCTCGCCGCACTTGTGGCATGTGGCGGTGCGGACCACAGCTCGTCCGCCGCCGCCTCCACGGCGGCGAGGGAGCGTTCGGCGCTGTCGATTGGCGGTGCCGCGGCGAGGACCGCGAGCACTCCGACGGCGAGCGCCGCCACCGCGGTGCACATGAGCCCGGCGCCGAGAGCGTCGTCCCCTCCGGCTCCTCGACCGGTCATGCGCCAGTGGTTGATCCCGTTCGGTGCTGCGCGCAAGCAGCAGATGGCGGCCTACTCGCTGCGCCACTACGGTGAAGACACATACGTGCTGAGCCGTCCGAAAGTGATCGTCGAGCACTACACCGAGACCGCGGGTGCGCAGGAAGCGTTCAACACCTTCGCCCCGGACGTGCCCGACAGCGAGTTCCACGAGCTGCCGAACACCTGTGCGCACTTTCTCGTGGAGCCGAGCGGCAGGATCGATCAGCTCGTCCCGCTGTCATTGCGCTGCCGGCACACGACCGGCCTGAACTGGACGGCCATCGGGATCGAGAATGTCGGGCTCTCCGATCAGGCGATCCTCGGCAACCCCGCGCAGATTGCGGCTTCGCTGCGCCTGACCCGCTGGTTGCGCTGCCGCTATGCGATCTCGCTGCGGAACGTCATCGGCCACAACGAGAGCCTGTCCTCGCCGTATCACCACGATCTGGTCCCCGCCTTTCAGCACCAGACCCACTCGGACTTCAACCACGCCGACATGCGCCGCTATCGCGCGCTGCTCGCGCGCCTGCCCTGTCCGCCCTCGGGTTAGCGCGTGCCCTCCTGGGAGGCCGATGATTGCTTCATACTCCTCGCTGGTGTTTTCCACGGCCACGCAGTTCACGCGCCAGGCCGAGCACCTGCTGCGCGCTCCCGGCCTGTTCAACTGGTCGACGGTCACGCTGCTGGGGCTAGTCGTCTACGTCTACGCGGTCGAGGTCGAGCGCGCCAACTGGAGCGCCGTGCTCGCCGGGATCGCCTTCTGGCTGATGGATTGGGCGAACGAGATCATCAACGCGCTGGTCCTGCACTTCGACGGCCATGCTGCGCTGTGGACGGTCACGGGCACGAGCAGCTTCGTGATCCTGATCGGGCTGACGATCGAGATATCGCTCTTCTTCGCGATCAACGGCGTCGTGTTCGCCAAGCTGCTGCCGGCGGAGCGCAGCGCCCGCATCCTCGGCCTACCAAGCCGTTGGGCGCTGGCGATCGGCCTCTCGATCGTGTCGGTGGGCATCGAGCTGCTGCTGCACGCCGATGGCGTCTTCCATTGGTACTACTGGTGGTGGAACGTGGCCAGCTGGCCGGTGATCGTCGTGTTCGGCTACCTGACCTTCTATGTGGTCGCGTTCTGGGTGCATGACATGCCGCGGCGCGCGCGCCAGCTGCGGGTGGTGGGCTCGCTGGCTGGGCTCGACCTCGCGGCCGGGTTGGTATTCGGCCCGCTGTTGGGCTGGATCTGACGCCGAGCGCCCGCAGCCCCGTGGAGTCCGTCATCCTTGCCGGCAGATGACGGAGCGCGAGATCCGCTCGTGGTTGATGGACATGGATGGCGTGCTCGTGCGCGAGGAGCAGGCGATACCGGGCGCCGAGCGCTTTCTCGCCCGCCTGCGAGAGCGCGGGACGCCGTTTCTGGTGCTCACCAACAACTCGATCTACACGCGCCGGGATCTCTCGGCGCGGCTGGGTGCGAGTGGCCTGGACGTGCCGGAGGAGGCGATCTGGACCTCGGCGCTGGCCACCGCCCGCTTCCTGCAGGATCAGCGCCCGGGCGGCTCGGCGTTCGTGATCGGTGAGGCCGGTCTGACGACCACGCTGCACGACGCGGGCTACACGCTCACGGACCGCGCACCCGACTACGTCGTGCTCGGCGAGACCCGCACCTATTCCTTCGAGCGCATCACCCGTGCGATCCGACTGATCGCGGCCGGGGCGCGGTTCATCGCCACCAACCCGGACGCCACCGGCCCGAGTGCCGAGGGCCCGCTGCCGGCCACTGGCTCGGTGGCGGCGCTCATCAGCCGTGCCACGGGAGTCGAGCCGTACTTCGTCGGCAAGCCCAACCCGCTGATGATGCGCTCGGCGCTCAACGCAATCGACGCCCACTCCGAGACCGCCGCGATGATCGGCGATCGTATGGACACGGACATCGTGTCCGGGTTGGAGGCGGGGATGGAGACGATCCTCGTCCTGACGGGCGTGACCACGCGGGAGGAGGCCGAGCGCCATCCCTTCCGCGCCTCGCGGATCGTCGAGTCGCTCGCCGAGCTCCTCGACGAGCTCGGGTGAGCGGCCACGGCGTGCGGGGCCGCCGCCGATGCGGCTAGCGTGGGTGCATGGCTGACTCGGGTCTCCGCAGCGTCGGGCTGGTGCTGGGCGCCGGCGGCGTGCTCGGCGGAGCGTGGCTCACCGGCGCTTTGCACGCGATCGCAAGCGAGACGGGGTGGGACCCCGGCAGCTCGGACTACATCGTCGGGACCTCCGCCGGGGCGATGGTCGGCGCGCTGCTCGCCTGCGGCGTGCCACCGTGGTTCATGCTCGCGCACTCGGCCGGCGAGGAGATAGACGGCCTGCGCGACGCCCGCGGCGAGTCGGCGTCGAGTGCCGACCGCTCGGCCGGTGCGCGCTATCGCCTGCACCGCGGGCTGCCGGCACTCGGCCCGGGCTCGTGGCGGCTGGCCGTCTCCTCGCTTGCACGCCCCTACAAGCACTCTCCCGCCGCCCTGCTGGCCGGCTGGCTGCCCCACGGGCCGATCTCGACCGAGCCGCTGAAGGACACGGTGCGGCGTGTCTGCGACGAACCGTGGGCGCCGCACCCGAACTACTGGGCGATGGCGGTCGACTACCAGAACGGACAGCGCGTCGCCCTCGGCCGCGCCGGCGCGCCGCGCGCCGAGCTGCCCGACGCGGTGGCCGCCTCCTGTGCGATCCCGGGCTTCTTCCGGGCGGTGCAGATCGGGGGCCGCCGCTATGTCGACGGCGGTCTCAGCTCGGCGTCGAATCTCGATGCGCTGGAGCACGAGCGCCTCGACCTCGTGGTCGCCCTCAACCCGATGTCCTCGCTGCACGCGGGCGCTCCGCGCACGCTCGGCGAGCGGATGGCGCTGGCGATCCGCCAGGCCTCCGGGCGCCGGCTCGGAAACGAGGCCAAGCGCCTGCGCGCGGCCGGCAGCGAGGTGGTGCTCATCCAGCCGACGGTGCACGATCTCGACGTCATGGGGAGCAACCTCATGAGCCGCAGCCGGCGCC
This sequence comes from Solirubrobacteraceae bacterium, assembly GCA_036743695.1. Taxonomy (GTDB): domain Bacteria; phylum Actinomycetota; class Thermoleophilia; order Solirubrobacterales; family Solirubrobacteraceae; genus Palsa-744. The sequence continues at coordinate 3,792 of DAINPC010000078.1, forward strand.
ACGAGGTGATCGAGACCGCAGCGCGGACCGTGCGCGAGCACCTGCGCGAGTCGCCGATCGGAGAGCTGTTGGCCGCCCTTCCAAAGGGGCAGCCGGAGCTCGTGCGCCGGCCGGAGGGCTCGGCCCGGTCCTGGACGGACTTCCGGACGCTCGCGCGCATGCGCTGGAACGACTCGGCGGACGCGGCGGCATGAAGCCGGCGGCTCGCGGATGCCATCACCGGTCCGGAGCTCCGAGGCCCAGTGCCTGAGCTGAACCCCCGCGAGCTGCTCCACGAGTGGCGGCAGCTGATGGACGGCGTGATCGCATCTGCGGCCGCGACGACAGGGCGCACGGATCTCCCCGGCGATCTGCTGGGGGCGATGCAGCGCCAGCTCGAGCTCGTGCAGGAGCTCGTCGAGCGCGAGCGCAGGCTGCAGGGGGAGCTGGCGGGTCGACTCCTCGGACCCGTCGACGCCGTCTTCGACCTGCTCGAGGACGCCGGCGCGACGATGCGCGGGCAGGCCGAGGCGCTGCAGGCGGCGGGGCGAGCGCTCGAGGACTCCGCCGGGCTGATGAAGCGCCAGGCCGAGCTGTTCGAGCGGACGATCGGCGCGCTGCGCCAGCCGGCCGAGCTCGCGAAGGTGGCTACCGGCACGCGCCGGCGTGCGAGCAAGGGTGAGCGGCGCAAACCCCGCAGCTGAGCCCGGACGCCCGGCAATCGCTGCAATAATCGCGCAATGCCGTTTGATCCCGCGCGCGCCGATCCCCACTACGTGCCCGATCCTGCCCGCTACGAGCACATCCCCTACCGTCGTGTCGGCATCAGCGGCATCCAGCTCCCGGCCCTGTCGCTGGGGCTGTGGCAGAACTTCGGGGACGACCGGCCACTGGGGGGCAGCCGGGCGATCCTGCGGCGCGCCTTCGACCTCGGCATCACGCACTTCGACCTGGCGAACAACTACGGGCCGCCCTACGGCGCAGCTGAGATCAACTTCGGGCGCATCTTCGCCGAGGACTTCCGGCCCTACCGCGACGAGCTGATCATCTCCACGAAGGCGGGCTACGACCAGTGGCCCGGGCCCTACGGGGAGTGGGGCTCGCGCAAGTACCTGCTGGCCAGCCTCGACCAGAGCCTCGCGCGCATGGGCCTGGACCACGTCGACATCTTCTACTCGCATCGCTTCGACCCGCGCACTCCGCTGCGGGAGACGATGGGCGCGCTCGACAGCGCGGTGCGCCAGGGCAAGGCGCTGTATGTGGGGATCAGCTCCTACTCGGCCCAGCGCACGCAGGAGGCGATCGAGATCCTGACCGGCCTGGGCACGCCGCTGCTGATCCACCAGCCCTCCTACTCGCTGCTCAACCGCTGGATAGAGCAGGGGCTGCTGGAGGTGCTCGAGCAGGGCGGCGTCGGCGCGATCGCGTTCTCGCCGCTCGGACAGGGCCTGCTCACCGACCGCTACCTGAACGGCGTGCCCGAGGACTCGCGCGTGCGCCGTGGCGAGGCGTTCGACCAGCGCCTGCTCAGCGAGGACGCCCTAGCGCGCGTGCGCGCGCTGAACGAGATCGCCGCCGGGCGCGGGCAGTCGCTGGCCCAGATGGCCATCGCCTGGGTGCTGCGCGACCCGCGCGTGAGCTCCGCGCTGATCGGCGCCAGCAGCGTCAGCCAGCTCGAGGAGAACCTCGCCGCGCTGTCAAACCTGGACTTCACACCCGAGGAGCTGGCCGAGATCGACCGCCACGCGGTTGACAGCGACATCAACATCTGGGCGCCTTCCAGCGACGCCTGAGGCGTCGGGGGTCAGCGGGCCCTTCAACTTCCCGCGACGGCTCTCAGCGCGAAAGTGAGATGACGCGGGCATGGGAGCTGTTGGAGTGAATCACCGTGACGTACGCAGCCGTGGCGCTCAGGGCGCTCGGGCCGAGCCGTGTCGCCGCACCGCGCCCCGCCCCGCGGTTGGGACACAGGCTCGCGGAGTTGTAGTGGTGTTCGTAGCCGGGCTGGTAGCCCGGGTCGAGCGCCACCGTGGACGGCAGGCTGAGCAGCACCCGCTCGCCCCTGGACCCGGTGGGCGAGCCGATGCGCAGCTGCTGAACGCAGCGGTCCACCCGCTCATAGAGCAGCCGCCCACCGAGTAGCGAGGGGTTCAGCAGCGCGGCGTTGCGCGTGGCGACGCGCAACGGGCGCCGGGCGCCCGTTGCGAGGTCCACCAGCTCGATCGCGCTGCGTCGTGGCCCGCTCTCGGCGAAGACCACCTCGGCGCCGTCCAGCTCCGGTCGCCCGATCTCGCCCGCCGACTTGGCGGTGGCGATGGGGCGGGTGGTGGCGGCGCCGAGCAGCGAGACGCCGATCAGGCTCTCCCGTCCCCCGGGCGCCTGTGCCCGGTAGACGACCCAGCCGTCTGAGACCGCCAGGGCGGTGACACCCGCTACGGGGAAGGTGGCCACGGTGGCCAGCGAGATCGGATCGGCGATCGTGATCGCGCCGCCGCCCTGCCACGCGATCCGCGAGCCTCCGAGCGCGGGCAGGCTGCCTGGCAGCGCGATCATCCGGCCCGATCGCTGGCGCAGCTGGCCCGGGCCGTTGACCAGTTGCCAGGCCAGTTGGCCGCCGCCCGCCGAGGGGTCCGTGGCGTTCGCCAGCACCGCCGCGGACGCGCTGGCGCCGCTCAGGAAGACGGCGCACAGGCTCAGCCCGAGGGCGTCCAGCCGGCGCAGGCCGAGCCACATTCGCGGCTCCCCGGCCATCCCGTCCAGCCGTCGCGGGCCGTCGCCTCCGTGGTTGAAGCCGGGCGCCATCAGCAGCACGGGCAGCGCGCGTCCGAGGCCGAACGCCACGCCCACGAGCACTCCCAGCAGCGGATCGCCCGTGGCGAAGCTGATGCCGGCCAGCGCCCACACCGCGAAGGCCAGCACGAATGTTGTGAACGCCAGGCCCAGCAGGATTCCGTAGAGCCCGCACGCCAGCGGCAGCGGCGTCGTCCAGCGCCAGCGCTCGGGAACCTGGCGGCGGATCTGGGGCGCGATCTTCACTCCGCGCCAGTCCGCTATCGCCGCCGCCAGCGCCAAGCTCGCGCCGAGCGCCTCGCGCAGGCCCGCCGTCCGGTGGGAGACCAGGTGTCCCAGGACGGCCAGGCCGCCGAAGGTGAGGACCCCGCCGAGCATGGCCCCGAGGGCGAATGTGGCGCTCGCCGCCAGCGTGGCCGCGCGACGCTCGTCGCCGAGTGCCGTGCCGATCGTCTCCACCATCGAGAAGCCGCACGGCGACCAGGCGCCCGTGACTCCGGCGATGACCGCCGTGAGCGCGGCGCAGACCGCCAGCCCGCTCAGCACGGAGCCATCGTTTCGTAGTACTGGACGCAGAAGACGTTGCGCCCCGCGTAGCAGTAGCCGGTCAGGGCCGCGTCGCCGTTGATGCGCACGCTGGTGTAGCCGCAGCAGTCCATCAGCCTGCGCACGCGCCCGCCGCAGCAGCGATACCACGAGCCCTCCGTCTGGAGCTTCAGGCCGTGCGCCTCGCCCGCCGCCGGGCACACCTTCGAGCGGGGCGCTGGCGCCAGCGGCTCGCCGTCCGGTTCGCGCAGCATGCGACCGTGGTGGTCCACGGGGTAGCCCGCCGCGTCGATCGGTCGCCCGAGGTCGTCCACAGGATGCCCGTCGCCGGCGCGCAGCGGCAGTCCCTGCCGGTTCACGCGCGGCAGCCCAGTCGGATGCGGGCAGTTGCCAGTCGTATAGGTGTGCCCGCAGAAGTTCGTGTACGCGTCCGCCTCATCCGGGAGCACCGTCCTGGCCGCCGTGCCCACGCCCGCCAGGCCGATAACCGCCATTCCCGCCCACTCCAGGAACCCACGGCGGCTGCTGCGGCGCAGGACCGCGTCCGCGAAGTGCTCCTCGCGCTGATCGCGCCGATCAGGCTGCAAGCGGAAGCTCGCGCTCGCGCGCCGTGCCGAGGATGCTCTCGAGCTGGCCCAGGCTGTTGAACGTCCCCTTCGCCAGCACCACTCCGTCGAGGCTCAGCGCCACCGCATAAGGGCTGCCCGGCACCTCCGCCGCGCGCCAGACGAGCGGGTCGGCGGCCTCGTCGAAGACCCGCACCGCCAGCAGGGGGTCGCCCGCCACGTGCTCGACGGCGGGAGCGACCTGCCGGCAGAGCGGACACCCGTCGGAGGTGAAGACCGCAAGTCCCAGCAGCGCGCGCGGGCCCGCGCGAACGGCCGTCGCCCACGCCTGGGGTGCGCCGATCTGTGGACCCTCCTCGGGGATCTCCAGCGCGCCTGCGCCGCTCATCCCGAGCCGCAACACGCCGATCTCCCTGGCGAGCGCCAGCACGGCCACGGCCAGCGCGACGACCGCTGCGAGGGCAAGTGACAGCCCGGCGGTCAGCCAGCGGTCATAGCCCGAACCCGCGT
>DAINPC010000078.1:8192-9282 GCA_036743695.1 Solirubrobacteraceae bacterium
ATGGTGGCGGCCCAGGACCTCGAGGGGCTGCACGTCGAGGCCAGCGCCGCGGCACGCAACGGCGAGGACCAGCCCAGCCGCGAGTCGCTGCCGAAGCACGCGCAGGGGCGGCCCCCGCGACCCGCCAGCAGCGCCGCCGAGGCGAGCGCGGCAAATGCCAGGAACAGACCCGCCACCGCAGCCGGCGCCCACCGCGCGCCGATTGCCAGGGCGCCCGCCAGCGCCAGCTCGCCGGCGATCAGCGCCCAGGCGGCCACGCGGCGGCTGCGAGCTCCCGGGATCCCGTAGGTTGCCAGCGCGGAGGCCGTCTGCTCAGAGCGCCATGCCTTCAGGCCGGCGGACACGCCGAGAATCAGCACCAGCCAGGTCGAGACGGCCGTCGTCATCCCCGGTGGGTGCCTAGGGTGAGCATGGGCGGGGTTCGGTCATCGCAGAATCCACCTAGGCCCGTAGGGACCGTGTGGCGCCACGACGATATGCACAGCTTCGGATGCCTCCGCCGGGCGGGCCGTTCGGGAGTGGCGCCGGGCGCCTGGCGGTATTAGGCTGGCCATGCAGCGGTTCGCCGCCTGAGCTGGCCTATACGACCGGGGCCTCGCGTCAGGCGCTCAGACGACGGGCGGCGGTGTGCCCTCGGCGCTGGCAGCGAGCAGCGGATCCCAATCGCACACCGCGCACGCGTGGCGGAAGGCCGAGCGGGCGAAGGCCAGTCCGCTGGCGTGCGGGTCGGCGCTCGAGCGGACATCCTGCCAGTCGAGCAAGTACTCCCCCAGCGCCCCGTCCCAATGGGCGCCCGCGGGGGACAGCGTGGCGGCGGCGAAGCCCTCGGGCGCGGGATGCGCGTAGGCGTAGAACGCGGCCCCGTCGTGGTTCCCGTCGCCGGGCCACCAGCCCACGGCCACCTCCTGGGCGTCCATGGCGTTGCGCATGATGAAGTCCTTCGACGGCGGCTCCGCGGGCAAGCCTGAGAACAGGCTGACGGCGAGATCAAACGATCCCCACCACGCATTGACGGGCGTCGAGCGTCCGCGAAACGGCGCGCGGAACGCCGCCAGCACGAGCGCCGCGCGGGTGGCCGCGGCGAAGTAGC
>DAINPC010000079.1:0-9222 GCA_036743695.1 Solirubrobacteraceae bacterium
GACACGAACGTCCCGCCGCGGCGCCCGCGTGTTGCGAACACGTGCCCGCTCTGGCTGAGCGCCGTCAGCGCCTGGCGCAGCGTCGAGCGCGCGATGCCCAGCCGCGCGCACAGCTCGCGCTCGGCGGGAAGCTGCGATCCGGGCGCCAGCAGCCCGAGCTTGATGGCGGTGCCCAGCCGCTCGACGGTCTCCTCGAAGGCGGTGTAGGAGCGTACGGGCGCGAAGATCGCGTCGGGAGGCGTGGGCGTCTTGGGGGCGCAAGCCCGGTGCTCAGGAGGGCCCGCCATCGCTCTCCCGGCCGGACGCGCTCACAGCCGCTCGAACCCCCGGACCCGCTCCCAGTCGGTGACCGCCGACTGGAACGCCTCGAGCTCGACGTCGGCGGCGTTGAGGTAGTGGGCCACGACGTCCTGGCCGAACGCCTTGCTCGCGACCTCGCTCGCGGCGAACAGCTCTCGTGCGTCGCGCAGCGTGTGCGGGAGGTGCGGGCGCTCGGGCGCTACGTATGCGTTGCCCTCCAGCGCCGGCTCGAGCTCCAGGCGGCTGTCCACCCCGTGCAGCCCCGAGGCGATGATCGCGCTCAGCGCGAGGTACGGGTTGAGGTCGGCGCCACCGACGCGATTCTCGAGGCGCAGGGACGGTCCGTGCCCGACGACGCGCAGCGAGCAGGTGCGGTTGTCGTGCCCCCAGGCGACCGTCGTGGGCGCGAAGCTGCCCGCGGCGAAGCGCTTGTAGGAGTTGATGTGCGGCGCGAGCAGCAGCGTCATCTCGCGCAGACAGGCGAGCTGCCCCGCCAGGAATGACCTGAACACTCCGTCCTCGCGGGCGAACAGAGGACCCTGCTGGTCGGCGAGCGAGAAGTGGATGTGACAGGAGTTGCCCTCGCGCTCGTCGAACTTGGCCATGAACGTGATCGCCATGCCCTCGGCGGCCGCGATCTCCTTGGCGCCGTTCTTGTAGATCGAGTGCTGATCGCCGGTGCGCAGCGCGTCGGCGTAGTGGAAGTTGATCTCGTGCTGGCCCCAGTTGCACTCGCCCTTGGAGTCCTCGACCACCATCCCCGCAGCGGTCATGCTGTTGCGGATGTGGCGGATGAGCGGCTCGACGCGGGCCGTGCCCAGCAGCGAGTAGTCGACGTTGTAGAGATTCGCCGGGGTCAGCTCGCGGTAGCCCTTGTGCCACGCCTCCTCGTAGGTGTCTTTGAACACCAGGAACTCGAGCTCGGTGCCGGCGTTGGCCTGCCAGCCGCGCTCCGCCAGGCGGGCGAGCTGGCGGCGCAGGATCTGGCGCGGTGAGGCGAGGACGTCCGAGCCGTCGGGCCAGGCGACATCGGCCAGGCACATCACCGTTCCATCCTGCCAGGGCACCAACCGCAGCGTGTCGAGGTCGGGCGCCAGCAGCATGTCGCCGTAGCCCCGCTCCCAGGAGGACATCTCGTAGCCCGCGACCGTGCGCATGTCGACGTCGACCGCGAGCAGGTAGTTGCAGCTCTCGGCCCCGTGCTCGGCCACCTCGCCCAGAAAATGGGTGGCGGTCAGGCGCTTGCCCTGCAGGCGCCCCTGCATGTCGGTCATCGCCAGCAGCACGGTGTCGATCGTCCCGCGCGCGACCGCCTCGGTCAGTTCATCGAGCGTCACGGGGGTGAAGGTACTGCAGATGGCGCTCCCGGTACAGCGATCGCGGGCGGACCGGCCCTGGCGAGGATCGCCCTCGGCCCTCGGGCGGCGGACCGGCTGCGCCCGCGCCGGCAGGACCGCCGGTTGACGGATAATGGATCCGATGGCCCTGGATCTCACGGAGCTGATCCTCGACCGGGCGCACGACGCTTCGGTCCTGCTGGACGAGCGGGGTCTGGTGAGCTACTGGAACCCGAGCGCCGAGCGGATGTTCGGCCTGACTCGCGACCAGGCCATCGGGCGCGCGGTCGTCGAGCTGATCATCCCCGAGCGCTTCCGCGCGGCCCACACGGCCGGCTTTGAGCGCTTCCTTGCGGAGGGCTTCGGCCCGATCCTGGACCGGCGGATAGAGATGGCCGCGCTGCGGGCCGATGGGAGCGAGTTCCCTGTGGCGATGACCACCTCCGCGCTGAGAGATCGCGCACGGTGGTCCTTTCACGCGTTCATCCAGGACATCAGCGAGCGTACGGACGGCGAACGCGAACTGGTGGTGGAGGAGCTGCGCCGGACGCTGCGCGGCAGCGAGCGCCGCTTCGACGCGATCGTGGGCTCGGTCAGCGATCCGGTGACGATCCGAGATCGCGAGCACCGAATCGTGTACGCGAACAGCGCGGCGCTCGATCAGCTCGGCTTCCAGTCGTGGGAGCAGCTGCGCGAGACACCCCCTGAGTCGATCATGAGCGACTATCTCGTCAGGGGACAGGACGGACGCGAGATTGCGATGGAGGACATTCCCTCCGTGCGCATCCTGCGCGGCGAGCGGGCCGAGCCGCTGCTGATCCGAACGGTCAACCGCGAGACGGGCGTGCGGCGCTGGAACCTGCTGAAGGCCGCACCGCTGCTGAACGAGGACGGCGGGATCGAGGCCACGATCACGATCATCGAGGACGTCACCGAGCAGAAGCGCTCGGAGCTGCAGCACGCGTTCCTGGCACAGGTGAGCTCCGCGCTGGCCTCCTCCCTGGACTACGAGCAGACGCTCCGCAACGTGGCCGAGCTGGCGGTGCCGGATGTCGTGGACTGGTGTGCTGTGGACCTCTTCGACCAGGACGGGACACGCCGAACGGTCGCCGTGGCGCACGTCGACCCAGCCCGGCTGAGCCTGGCGGAAGCGCTGCAGCTATGTCCCCGACCGCCTGGATCCGGAGCAGGGACTGGGCCGGGTCCTGCACACGGGTGAGGCGCTGCTCTATCCGGAGATCCCCGACGAGATGCTCTCCCAGCGTCGGCGGACACCCCCTTCCCCTGCACGTCTCAGCGGACGCGATCACGGAACTGGGGGCGCACGGACCGCTGCTGGGGGCGTTCCCGGACGTCCAGTGGACGGATCACGCGCTGACGCTCGAGCCGGGCGGCACCCTGGTCGCCTACACGGATGGCGTCACGGACGCGCAGGGCGACGGGCGTGGGCGCTTCGGACTCGGACGCCTGCGCGCCACGCTTGACGATCACAGCGCCAGCTCGGCCGCGCAGCTGATCGCCGGCCTGGCGGGCGGGCTGGACGAGTTTCAGACGGGCGCGCTCACAGATGACACAGCGGCGATCGCGATTCGCCGCCGGCCCCGCGTCGATACCGTGGATGGGGCCGGAGACGACGCCACTGCGCAAACGGGCTCGATCGGACCGCGGGCATAGGGGGAAAGATGGCCAGAGACGCCCGATTTGAGATTAGAGACCTCACGGACGGGGCAACTCTGATGTTGTCGATCGAAGGTGAGCTCGATCTGAGCACCGTCCCGGTGCTCGCTCGACGCGTCGATGGTCGGCTTGGTGAGAGCCCCACGACCTTGACCCTGGATTTGAGCGCCGTGACCTTCATGGATTCCTCAGGACTTCGGCTGCTGATCGAGCTCAACGAGAGGGCTCGGAGGGAAGCGTGGAAGCTGTCGCTCATACCTTCAACGCACGAGTCCGCCAACACGGTGCTGCGCATGACCGGTGCGGACACGGCATTGCCGTTCGAGCAGCTGCCTCAGAGCCCGGATCGGGACTGATGGGCGACTCCGGAGACTCCCAGCTCTCCGAGGAAGGCCGCACGTTGCGAATCAAGCTCGATCGCGACCCGCTGGCACCGTCGCTCGCTCGGGCCGCCGTGGCTGGGTTCTCCAAGGAGCGCCAACTCAGCCCGAGCAGCCTGGCGACGCTGTCGCTGCTGGTCTCAGAGCTGGTGTCCAACGCGGTCGTGCACTCGGATGCGCCGGCAGCAAGCGACATCCAATTGTGCGCACGGCTGGTGGGCCGGGACGCGGTTCGCATCGAGGTCACCGATCAGGGCAGCGGGTTCACGGCGGTGCCCCGGGATCCCTCGCGCCAGGACGGCGGCTACGGCCTGTTTCTCGTGGACACCCAGGCGGCCAGCTGGGGGATCGACCGGCGGCGCGGAACGTGCGTGTGGTTCGAGGTGGCGGACGAGCGGGAAGAGGCGCCCAGATCGCCCTGAGCGGGTGCGGCTCCGCGGGCACCGGGGGCCGGGACGTTTAGGACACGCTCACCGCGTGCAGGAGCGGCTGGCCCTCGGCTCGTGACTCGTCACGGGCGGTGCCGCGGGGCGAGGGGTCCTCGGGTGCGCTGACGCTTGCGGTGACGCCGTGCGCGTGGCGCTCGACGCGCAGGAGGGCGGTGTGGTGTCGATCGGCAATCGTCGTGGCGAGCTCGATCGTGGGCGCGATCTCGGGGCCGGGCAGTGCGCATGCGTCGAGGAATCGCCGCACGTGGCCGGCTGCGAGCGCCTGTTGATCCGCCTCCAGCTCCTCGATGTGCACGCGCGGACCATGGACGGGGTTCGCGGGCGCGAGGATGCACGCGGCCATGTCGTCCGGGGTGCTCTGCGCGACGGCGCGCACCCGCGCGAGCAGATCCTCGGCTGTGGGCTGTGCGCCGAGCGCCTCGAACAGCTCGCTCAGGCGCTCGCGTCCGAGCAGCTCCTCCGGTCCCTCACACCGCGCCTCCAGCAGGCCGTCGCTGAAGAAGCACAACTCCGCGCCGGCGGGAAGCGAGAGGACGCTCTGGCGAAGCCCCGTGGGGAAGCCCGCGCCGAGCGGCGGCGAGCAGCAGACGCTCAGCGGCTCTGATGTCTCACAGCCGCGCACAATCGGGGGAGGATGCCCGGCGAGCGCATAGGTGAGCGTGGCGCTGCCCGAGTCGTATACGCCGACGGCGACCGTGGCAAAGTGCTCGCACATGGGGTCCGCGAGTGCTCGTCCGGCCAGCGCCAGCGCCAGGCGCGGCTCCAGTCCGGCCTGGACGTAGGCACGCAGGGTGTAGCGGGTGAGCGCGGCTTGCGTCAGCGCCTCGCGTCCGTGCCCGGCGACGTCGCCGAGGATCACGGCGACCTTTCCCGGCGCGGGGATGAACAGGTCATAGAAGTCGCCGCCGGCAGCCGGGCCATCGGCCGGCCGGTAGGCGACGGTGACCGCCAGGCCGCCGACGCGCGCGGGCACCTCGGGCACGAGCGCCGCCTGCATGGCGCCCATGTCCTGCAGCAGCGTGGCGCGCTGAGTCTCCAGGCGGCGGGCGCGACGCCCGGCGAGGCGAGAGCGAACGCCGAACCACATGGCCAGCAGCAGCAGCGCGAGGATGATCGGCTTGCTCCAGTCCGGGACCGGCAGCGGCAGGGGGATCTGCCGACCGAGGGCGTCCAGGGGATTGCTCGCCTGGTGGGTCGTGGCGCGAATGGAAGCTGTGGTCGTGCCAGTCACGCTACGGGCGGGCCTGGCGGCGGACACCAGCGCGGTCGCAGGGGAGGAAGCGCTGCGGCCGGCTGCCGTCACGCGGCTGCCGCTGCCGCGGGCACCACGCCGCGCGGGTCCTCCGGAACGCCGCGTGCCCGCGTGCGCCGGCGCTGTTGCGCCTGAGGGCGGCGTCTGTCGCGCGGTGGCGGCGGTTGCGCTGCTGGCGCTGCCGACGCTTGGCGAGGCATGGGTGGGCGCGGGTCGGCTGGGCGTGGGGGTGGAGCTCGTGGGGGTGGAGGCGACGTTCACCGGGGCCGTCGGGACGGAGGGCGTTGATACGGCGGGGGTTTCGACGGGCAGCGCTGGGGTTTCGACAGCGGGTAGGCTCGGTGTGGAGACGGTGAGCACGGGTGTGCCTTCCACGGACACACCGACCAGCTGGGTTTCCGTTGGGGTCGTTTCGAGTGCGGACACGCCGAGCGTCGGCGTTCCCGAGGAGGACCCGCCCACACTCGGCACGCTCACCAGGGTGGTGCCTCCCACGGACAGGCTGATCAACGGCGCGGCCGCCGGCGGGCGCGGTGCTTCGAGCGCCTTGGCGCTGGCGCCGGGCATCACGGCGCACAGGCCAAGGACGACGCACGCCACCGTCCGAGGCGCCGTGAGCCAGGCAGGGCGGCGAGATGCCATCAGGCGCGATCCTTGGAGAGGCTGACGATGGTACACCCAGGTCGTGTGCACAGCCGGACCTCGTCGGTGAAGATCGCCATCAGAGCGAGCCCGCGTCGGTGACCTGGATCGTCATCGGCGCCCGCGACGGGCCTCAGGAAAGTCCCGGAGTCGCGGACCACGAGCGTCAGGCGGTTGGCGTCGGTGGCGACGCTCAGATGGACCAGCCCCTGCGCATCGGGGGCGCCGTGCCTGATCGCGTTGGTCACAGCCTCGTTGACGGCATACACGAGCTCATAGCTGCGTTTGGGATCAAGGCCGAATGCGGCGGCCGCCGCCTCGGCATATCTGCGTGCGGCGGCGAGCTGCGAGCGCTGCGCGGGCAGATGCAGCGCGCTTGCAACGCCGCCGACGGTCTCAGGTGCGGTGCACGCCGGCATGTCAACCGGCCATGGCGAGCGCCGACAGTGCCTGCTCCCGTGTGGAATGCATCTCGATGGTGCTTTCGAGACCGGTGATCTGGAAGATCTGCAGCACCCTCCTGTTCTCCTCCGCGCACACGACCGCGAGCGTCCCACCGCCCTCCTTCGTCAGCCTTGCAAACGCGCCGACGATCACGCCGATCGCGGTGGAGTCGATGAACGTGGCGGCCGAGAGGTCGAGGACCACATGCCGTCGGCCCGCCTTGATGTGCTCGAAGATGCGCTCCTTGAGCTGCGGGCTGGCGGCGTAGTCGATCTCACCGCCGACCGCAACGACGGCAGCATCGACGCCTTTGACGTTGTCGTTGGGCGCGCCGTCGCTGATGATGTAGAACGAGCTCATGCGTCCTCCCGGGGCGCGAGACGGCAGATGCCGCCGGGTAGACTCTACCGGCCGCTGTAGCCGGGACGGCGGGGATGTGGACGCGTGTTCACGGCCGGGACGCGGCTCCGCCCGCCGCCGCTGACCCTCGGCGGCGGGGAAGGGCGCCGCCACGCCCCGTTCACCGCCAAGTTGGCCCCCGCGCAGCGGTGAACCGCCGGGGGCCGTGGCAACAGGAGGCGAGTCCTGATGCAGGACGCATCCAAGCAGGATGGCGACCAGGACCGCTCGCTAGCGGTGGCTTGGCTCGGCGCGAACCTCGAAGCTGGTGAGCTCGAGCGGGCCAAAGGAGGTGATCAACGCGACGTCAACGGCATCGCGGCCGCGTCCAACGACCACGCGACCGATGCGGGGAGTGTTGTTGCGCGCATCGAACGTGTGCCACCGGCCATCCAGGTACGCCTCGAACCACGCCGCGAAATCCATGGCCTCAGGGGGCTGCGGCACACCGATGTCCGGGATGTACCCGAAGACGTAGCGCGCCGGGATGTTGAGCGCTCGGCAGAACGTGATGGCCAGGTGTGCAAAGTCGCGACACACGCCCTGGCGGGCTCGGTAGGCATCGGCGGCGGTCGTCCACGGGTTGGATGCGCCTGGAACGAACGCCAGGTGATTGTGCACGTAGTCGACGATCGCCTGGACGCGTCCCCAGCCGGGCGACAGATCGCCGAAGCGCTGCCACGCCTCGTGGCCGAGCTCATCGGGCAAGCAGAATCGGCTTGGCATGACGAAGCTCAACACCTCGTCAGGCAGCGCCGCCACGGGCGTCTCGGCTGTCTGGGTCTCGACCTGGTCATCGGGGCGCGCGATCACGAGCTGCGCCTCATAGATGATCTGCGTGGCGCCGGTCGCGAGCGCGAAACGCTCGCAGCGATTCCCATAGTGGTCCATGTAGCCGTGGTGCTCGGCACTGGTGTGCCACCGCTCGCCGCTGATGGTCACGCCCGGCTGGAGGCAGGGGGCGACCTGCAGGATCGCCGCGGCGGGCTGGACGGAGTCCAGCCCGAACTGACAGCCGACGGTGAGCGCCAGCGGTTGACCAGCCGAGCGGTCGTGACCCGTAGGCTCACGCGTCGGGCTCGTCCCGCGGGAACAGGCGTATGTGGGATCGAGGTTCGGGCAGCGGCGGGTCACGGGGGTGGGTCTCAGGTTACGATCTCCCGGCCGAGCAGCCGGAAGGCGAGCCGCGTGGCGAGTGCCATGATCGTCAACTGGGGGTTGACGCCGAGTGAGCTTGGTGCCGCGGCACCGTCCGCGACGTAGAGGCCCTGCAGGTCGTGTATCGCCAGGTCGCCGTCGACCACCCCGTGTGTGGGCCGCGCGTCGGCGCGGGCGGTTCCCAGTGGGTGGAAGGCCATCAGCTTCAGGTCGCGAACGCGCGCGTGCTCGGGACGAACCCCGTGGGGCAGCGGCAGGTAGACCTCGCGCGCGCCTGCCGCCTCGAACAGCTCGCGCACACGTGCAAGGCCTAGACGGAAGCGCATCAGATCGTCGTCCACGAGGTCGTAGCGGATCAGCGGGCGTCGAGCCAGCGTCCTGACACTGCCGCGCGAGCTGTCTGAGACCATTAGCCCGAACAGGGCAAGCCTGCGGTAGTCGGCCATCGCCTCGGCGTGGGAGCGACCCGTCAGCGGCAGCGCCATCGCGGCGTATGCTGGTGGCCCCGCGGCGCCCTCGAACATGATGCCCTCCCGTGCGAACTCGTCGACGTAGAAGCTCTGTGGAACGCCGCGGCCCATATCGACGAGGTCCGGCATCCGCGCAAAGATCGCAGTCGCCGGGTGCACTGAGAGGTTGCGTCCGAGCTGGCCCGACTGAGAGCCGACGCCGCTGCGCCTGAGCAGCAGCGGCGTGTGGATCGTGCCGGCCGCCACCACGACGATCGGGGCGCGCACCTCCATCGATCCTCCGCCCGCCATCTGTGCCTGGGCGCCGCGCGCGCGACCGTGCTCGACGATCACGCGCTGCACGCGGGCGCCCGTGACGATGCGTGCGCCGGCCCGTTGCGCGCGCGGGATATATGTGATGCCCGTGTGCTGCTTGGCCGAGGTCGGGCAGCCGAGCGTACAAACGCCCGAGCCCACGCAACCGCGTGCGTTGCGCCGCAGGTAGCCATGCGACCAGCCCAAGCGCTCGGCGCCGCGGCGGGCGACCTCCGCATTGCCCCCCGCCAGCTCGGGCGTCACCTCGCTCACCGACAGCGCCCTCTCGACGCGCTCGAAGCAGGGTTGCAGCGACTGCTCGCTCACGTCCACACCGAACTCGCGCTGCCAGCGCTCGAGCACATGCGCGGGGGTGCGAAAGCACGTGCCCGAGTTGACCAGCGTGGTGCCCCCAAGGCC
>DAINPC010000080.1:0-3595 GCA_036743695.1 Solirubrobacteraceae bacterium
GCCAGAGCGGGCACGTGTTCGCAACACGCGGGCGCCGCGGCGGGACGTTCGTGTCAGACCCGCTGCCGCCCGCCGACCCCCCGTCGCCGCAGATGCTCGCGCAATGGCGCGAGACCTGCGACCAGCGCCTCGCAGTCGAGCTTGGCGTCGCGACGCTCGCGGCCGAACGGGCCACACCCTCGGATCTCGACTCGCTCGACGAGGTCGCTGCGACGCTCGATGGCGCGCTCGAGGACTTCGCCGCCTACCGCCAGGCGGACGTCCGCCTGCACGTCGGGCTCGCCGAAGCCACGCACTCGGCCCGTCTGGTGCGGGCGATGACCGAGGTGCAGGGCGCGATGACCGGCCTGATCGCCCACATCGCGCACCCTCCCGAGGTGCTCGCCTCCTCCAACGCCCAGCACCGGCGGCTGCTCGCCGCGGTGCGCGAACGCGATGCGACGCGCGCGGTTCGCGCCATGACCGAGCACCTGCAGGGCACCGAGCACATCCTCGCGGGACTGCTGCCGGGCGGCTGACGGCGCATCGAGGCACGTCGCCAGCCGTTGGCCATCTGTCGCGCGGTGACTGCTGAGATTTGGCGCAGCTGCTCTTGACTTCCGTCCGTGATCGCGCTTATTGTCACGATCGAAGGACGGACGACCAAACCTTTTCTCCTCGAGGGGGCTAGCCGATGAGTACAGCCGGGACTCTCAGCCATGACGAGCAGCGACTTGCCGAGCTTGGCTACAAGCAGGAGCTAAGGCGCGGATGGAGTGGATTCTCCAACTTTGCGATCTCGTTCTCGATCATCTCGATCCTGGCCGGGTGCTTTACGACCTACGGGGTGGCGTTCAACAACGGCGGACCGATCGCGATCTCGATCGGCTGGCCGGTGATCAGCCTGCTGGTCCTCACCGTCGCCTTCTCGATGTCGGAGCTCGCTTCGGCGTTCCCCACCGCGGGCGGCATCTACTACTGGTCCTCGAAGCTGGGCGGCGCCGGTTGGGGCTGGTTCACGGGCTGGTTCAACCTGATTGGGCTGGTCGCCGTCGTCGCGTCCGTCGACTACGCCGCGGCCTCCTTCCTGCAGGCGCTGTTGTCGCATTACAGCGTCAACTTCATCTTCGACTTCACCTCCCAAAGCATCAAATACAACGCGCACGTGGTGTTCGCGCTGTTCGCGCTGATCCTCATCGCACACGGGCTGATCAACGTGTTCTCCTCCCACCTGGTGTCGCTGTTCAACGGCATCTCGGTGTGGTGGCACGTGATCGGCGTGGCCGTGATCGTCGTGATCCTCGTGGTGGTTCCCGACCACCACGCGAGCCTCAGCTACGTGTTCTCGCACCGGCGCAACAACTCCGGCTTCAGCCATGGCATGTACTGGTTCTACGTGCTGCCGCTGGGCTTCCTGCTGACGATGTACACGATCACCGGGTACGACGCCTCGGCGCACGTCTCCGAGGAGACGCACGACGCCGCGTCCGCGGCGCCGAAAGGCGTCTGGCGCTCGGTCTTCTACTCGGCGGTGATCGGCTGGATCGTGCTCCTGGCGATCACCTTCGCGATCCCGAAGGGCGCCACCGAACACATCCAGGCCTCGGGCTTCCCGGCGATCGCGATCTTCGACGCAGCCCTGAGCACGGCGGCCGCCAAGGCGGTCCTGCTGATCTCGACGATCGGCCAGCTGTTCTGCGGGATGGCGTGCGTCACGAGCGCGTCGCGGATGACCTTCGCGTTCTCGCGCGACGGGGCGATCCCGGGCCACAACCTCTGGCGTCGCCTGGGCTCCAACCGCACGCCCACGTGGGCGGTCTTCTTCGTGATCCTGTTCGCGCTGATCATCACGATCCCGGCCTACTTCCCCAACAGCGCCGGCATCCCGGTGGCCTTCTTCGCGGTCACCTCGATCGCGGTCATCGGGCTCTACATCGCCTACACGATCCCGATCTTCCTGCGCTGGCGACAGGGCACCGCATTCGCGACCGGCCCGTGGACGCTCGGCAAGAAGCACAAATGGATCAACCTCACGGCGATCATCTGGGTCGGTCTGTGCGTGATCATCTTCTGCCTGCCGACGACGCCCGCGGGCGTGTTCGGAGCGAAGGGATTCTCGTGGTCCTCAGCGAACTACGCGCCGCTCGTCACGATCGGCGTGATGGCCCTGGTCACGATCTGGTACGCGGTGTCCGCGCGCAAGACCTTCACGGGCCCGATCCGCACGATCGACGAACTCGACGCGCTGGAGTCACTGCCCGACATCTCGCAGGCGCCCTAGGCAGGAGCGTCGTGATCGCACCGCCCCTGCCCCTTGCCCCACAGACGACGGACGGCTGAGCGCTGAGCGAGCGACTGGCAGTCCTCGAGCCCGCCACCGAGGCGGTGCTCGCCGAGGTCGCGCGCGCCGGCGTCGAGGAGGTGGACGAGGCTGTCGCGCGCGCCAAGAAGGCATCACCGGCCTGGCGCGCGCTGGCCCCCGGCGAGCGCGCCTCGCGCCTGCACGCGCTCGCCGACACCCTGACCGGGCACCGCGAGGAGCTGGCGGTGCTCGAGGCGCGCAACGCCGGCAAGGCGATCGCCGACGCTCGCGGAGAGATCGGCATGGTCATCGACACGTTCCGCTACTACGCGGGCGCACCCGAGCGGCTTCTCGGCGACACCATCCCGGTGGCCGGCGGGCAGGCATTCACGGTCCGCGAGCCACTCGGCGTCGTAGGCCTGATCACGCCGTGGAACTTCCCGCTCACGATCGCCTCATGGAAGCTCGCTCCGGCGCTGGCGGCCGGGAACACCGTGGTGCTCAAGCCGGCCGAGCTGACCCCGCTCACCTCCCTGCGATTCGCCGAGCTGGCGCTCGTCGCCGGTCTGCCGGAGGGCGTCGTCAACGTCGTCGCCGGCCCGGGACGGACGTGCGGCCAGCGCCTGGTCGAGCACCCGGACGTGGCGAAGATCGCCTTCACCGGGTCGACCGAAGTCGGCCGCTCGATCGCGGCCGGGGCGGCGGCGGGCATCAAGCGAGTGACACTCGAGCTGGGCGGCAAGTCGGCGAACGTCATCTTCGCCGACGCCGATCTGGAGGCGGCGGCCGCGGCGGCGCCTCCAGCGGTCTTCGGCAACGCCGGTCAGGACTGCTGCGCACGCTCGCGCATCCTTGTCCACGAGAGCGTGATGGATCGCTTCCTCGAGCTGCTCGAGGTCGAGGTCAAGGCGCTGCGCGTCGGCGACCCGCTCGCGGAGGACACGCAGATGGGTCCGCTGATCTCGGCGGCCCGGCGCGAGAGCGTCGCCTCGTTCCTCGACGGGCAGGCGCCGGTCGCCTTCCGCGGCAGCGCCCCCGAGGGCCCCGGCTTCTGGTTCGCGCCAACCGTGCTCGCACCGGTCAGGCCGGGAGACCGCGTGGCACAGGAGGAGGTCTTCGGGCCGATCGCAGCGGTCATCTCATTCAGCGACGAGGACGAGGCGGTTCGCCTGGCCAACGACACCATCTACGGCCTGTCGGGCTCGGTCTGGACGCGCGACGGCGCTCGCGCGCTGCGAATGGCGCGCGCGATCGAGACTGGCGTGCTGTCGATCAACGCGAACACCTCCGTGCGCGTCAGCACGCCGTTCGGCG
>DAINPC010000080.1:3695-9207 GCA_036743695.1 Solirubrobacteraceae bacterium
GGCGTGCTGTCGATCAACGCGAACACCTCCGTGCGCGTCAGCACGCCGTTCGGCGGCTTCAAGCAGTCGGGCTATGGTCGCGAGCTCGGTCCGCACGCGCTCGAGTCCTATACCGAGGTCAAGACGATCTTCTACGCGACGGAGGGGTGATGGCTGCAGCGGGCAGGCTCGAGGGGCGCGTGTGCGTGGTGACGGGTGCCAGCGGAGGGATCGGCGCGGCCAGCGTCGAGCTGTTCGCGCGCGAGGGCGCGACGGTCGTCGGCGTGGACCTGCTGCCCGACGCGCCCGGCGAGCTGGCGCTGCAGGCCGATGTGACCAGCGAGGAGGAGGTGCGCTCGACCTTCGAGCAGGTGCGCGAGCGCTTCGGGCGCATCGACGTTCTCTTCAACAACGCCGGCATCTCGCCGGCGGACGACGGCTCGGTGCTCGACACCACGATCGAGGCGTGGGAGCGCGTGCAGCAGGTCAACCTGCGCAGCGTCTTCCTCTGCTGCAAGCACGGCATCCCCCACCTGCTCGAGAACGAGGGCCCGCTGCGCGGCTCGGTCATCAACACGGCATCGTTCGTCGCGGTCATGGGCGCGGCGACCTCCCAGGCCTCCTACACGGCCTCCAAGGGCGGGGTGCTGTCCCTATCGCGTGAGCTCGGCGTCGAGTTCGCCCGCCGCGGCGTTCGCGTCAACGCGCTCTGCCCCGGCCCGGTCGACACGCCGCTGCTGCGCGAGCTCTTCGCCAAGGACCCCGAGAAGGCCGCGCGCAGGCTCGTCCACGTCCCGATGGGCCGCTTCGCCCGCGCCGAGGAGATCGCGCAGGGCGCCCTGTTCCTGGCCAGCGACGACTCCAGCTACGTCACGGCCTCGACCTTCCTGATCGACGGCGGCCTCAGCGGCGCCTACACCACGCCGCTGGAGTAGGGCACCGGCCGAGGCGCCAATCGGCCGATCCGCTCCGGGCGCGCGCAATACGATGTCCCAATGCTCGGCACGCTCGACCACGTTGGATACCTGACAGCGGATCTCGACGCATCGGTCGATGAGTTCGTGGCGCTGTTCCGCCTGCCCGTCGCCAGCCGCTTCGAGCGTCCCGAGTTCGCGGTCATCGGCGCCTATCTGGGTCCCGGCAACGGCAACGTGGAGCTGTTCACGTTCGCCGATGAGGAGCTCCTCTCGCGGCGGCTGGGCGGCGCGCGCGTGCTGCTCGACCACGTGGCCTACGAGGTGGAGGACATCGACGCGACGGCCGCGGCGATGCGCCGCGCGGGAGTTCGCTTCGCGGGTCCGGATCTGCGCAGCGAAATGCACGAGCCCGTGGATCTGGGAGGGGTCAGGCACCTGTGGACGATGCCCGAAACCGCCTGCGGGCAGTCGATCCAGCTGCTGCAGCGCTGAGGGCACTGACCTGTAGTCGGTCATGTCCGGCTGGACGCCCTCGGGCAGCGCACGATCGACGGCCCTGATGACCTCCGCCGACACGCCGTTTCGCAGCATGATCGCGATCGAGCGATCGGCCTCTAGGCTGCGTCGGAGAATCGCGCGCTCAGTCGAGTCCAAGCAGCCGGGGCAGCTCGACCAACGACCATGCGATCTCCGCGCCTGCGCGGAGCAGAGCCTCCGGGTCGCTGTCGGCGGCGTAGCCGAGCGCGCGCATGCCCGCTGACACGGCGGCGGTCACACCTGAGGGCGTGTCCTCCACGACCACGCACCCAGATGGGCTCGCGCGCATGGCAGCGGCGGCGTGCAGGAAGAGATCTGGATGGGGCTTGCCGCGCTCGACCATCTCGGCGGAGAACAGCCCGCCGGCGGGGAACAGATGCAGCAGGCCGGTGAGCTCCAACGACAGGCGGGTCTTCTCCAGCTTTCCCTGCGAGGCGACACATACCTTGACCCCAGCGGCGATGAGCCGTTCGACCACCTCGCCTGCGCCGGGGACCGGCTGCAATTCCCGCCGGAACGCCTCCGCGCGGTCACGCTCATAGCCGGCCAGCCAATCCTCGGGCAGCGCGCGAGCGAGCTTGGCCTCGGCATCAACGAGGATGTCGTCAAGCAGCAGACCCTGGTAGTCGCGGCGAGCCTCCCGGAGCGTGGTCGGCAGGCCCTCCGCGCTCAGCGCGCGGGCGAGCACCCGGTTGGAGATCACCTCGCTGTCCACCAGCACGCCGTCGCAGTCGAAGATGACCAGCTGCAGCTCGCGCACTCGGCAATCCTGACGGCTCGCGGCGCACCGCGTCCCGGCGGTGGAGCGCGCCAACCTCGCCTCCGAAGCGGCTATTTCGGGCTGTCTCCGTGGTGGCTGCGCCGGATGATCCCGATCATCTTCAGATTGATCGCGGCGAAGCGCCAAGCCTGCCAGGGCAGGAAGGTGCGAAGGAACACGGTGAACCTCGTGGGCTTCGTGACGTATTGGATCTTCTCGTCGTCCATCTGCCTACTCGGGGATCCGGCGCCAGCCCGGTCGCAGGCGCGCCTTGTAGAGGAAGAGGTGGTGGAGCAGGATCTTGATCCAGTGGCCGGCGAGTCCGATCTCGCCGAAGGTGCGGTCCTGGTCGCGGCCATAGTCGGGGTAGCGCTCGAAGTCGGGCACGATCGGGTACACGGTCATCGAGGCGGCGGTTCCGGTGAAGGGGTTGGCGCCCGCGGACGCTACACAGGCCGCGCCCATCTCGGCCATCGAGGCGGTATGCGTCGGCGCCTTCGCGCCGCCGATCATGTCGACGATGCTGCCGGCGACCGCCTTGCCGATCATCGCCGATGGCATCCCGGTACGCGGCGGCGCCGGCGCGATCACCGTGCCGTTCGGGCTCTTGTGCGGGACCGAGATCGCGTGCGGCGGCGCAAAGGCGATCCCCGCCGCGAAGATGTTCTTGTAGTCAGGCGACTGGTAGGTGCGCGGCCAGTCCGACGCCCTCCAGTCCTCATGGGGCTTGGGCGTGTAGTCGGCGTCGACGCGCATGAATTCGTTGGGGAGGAACAGGCGCTCGGTGATCTCCGCGCCCTCGCTGTCGAATGCCGTCAGGCCAACGCCGGAGAAGGGCGGCAGCAGCATCGCGAAGTCGAACTCCTTCTCGCCCTCTTTGCCGTCGACCGTCTCGTACAGGACGCGGTCGGGCTCGACTTTCTGGACGTGTGCGCGGGTGATCCAGTCGATCCCGCGCTCGGCGAACAGGGAGGCGTTGAAGATGCTGCTCGGGGTGACATAGCCGCCCCGCTTGAGGTGCATGCCGCCCATGCCGAAGTCACCAAGCTCGTACTCGTTCGTGACCCACGTGATCTCGGCGCGGTCGCGCACGCCGCGGTTGCGCACGCCGCGGTTGCGCAGCTCGAACTCGAGATTGACGATGTACTCGAACGCGGCCCCCTCGCAGGTGCACGTGCCGTGGCCGACGCCGACCAGGAAGCGCCGCCGCTCGCCTTTGCGCATCCGCTCGACCTCCTCGGCGAGGGCAGCCGCGGCCTGCGCTGCATGCGCGGGGAGGCAGACTGACAGGCTGTTGCCGCCCTCCGGGCCGAGCCCCTCGGTCTTGTCGAAGCGCAGTGCCGGACCGGTTGCGTTGATCAGGAAGTCGTATGGCACCTTCCTCGTCTCGCCGTCTGCGGACTCGGCTGTGACGTAGGGGGTCGGGTGTTCGCGGTCGCCCTCCGGGTGGATCTCCTTCGCTGCTGCCTGCACGAACTCGATCCCAGCCCGTTCGTAGACCGGTGCCAGCGGGAACGTGACCTGCGCGGGCTTCATCAGCCCGACACCGACCCAGATGTTGGACGGCACCCAGTTGTAGTCGGGCCTGGGAGAGACCACCGTCACGGTGTCGCCGCGTCCGAGCCAGCTTCGCGCGAAGGCGGCGGCGGTGTGTCCCGCGATGCCCGCGCCGAGCACGACGACCCGGCTCATTGCCGCACCCACCCCGTCGTGCCGATCGCGACGACCGCGGCGATGACCAGCCGCCAAGCATCTCGTTCTGAGCCGATCGGGATACGCATGGTGCGCATAACGCTAAGCCGGGAGGATCACAGCGCCATGCGGGATAACTACGGCCCGACTCGAGGGTTTCCACGCCCACAGCATCGCTACCGGTCGGAGGTTGGAGCCATGTCATTCGTTCCATTCATGCTACCGAAGGCCCTCCCGCGTTCACCCAGGCTACAGTCAGATCGTGACCAGCAGCAATGCCATCCACTCGGAGACGGACGCAGGACAGCGCGGTACGACAAGCGACGCGGCCAGCTCCTCCGAGCCCGGTCGGAGCACGGTCGCGGTTGGTGCCTGCGTACCGCGTCGGTTCGCCTCGGCCGAGGAAGCTGCACGCGACGCCGCGAGCGTTCTGCTCCGTGGCCCGCTCCTGGCTCGTGCCTACGCGGGCGGGCTCGATTGCCAGCTTCGGGAGAGAGTCATGGTGGCCGTCAGCCAGGTCAACGCGTGTGCTGGCTGCACCCGTGTGCATGAGCGTTGGGCGCTGCGTGCCGGCGTGTCGTCCACGGAGCTGGAGGCACTCCACACCGGGGATCTCGAGCATCTCGATCCGCGCAGCCGCGCAGCCGTCTCCTACGCCGTCGCTCGTGCCCAGCGTCGCTTCGCAGGATCAGCGTCCGCGGGGATCGAGAGCTCTGCCCGCGAGCATTTGAGCGTCCGCGAGCTCGAGGAGATCGAAGCCGTCGCGCGAGCGATGGCTCTGGCCAACCTCTCCCTGAACACGCTGGCCGCGCGCACAGGCTCCTCAGGGACAGGGGCAGCTCAGCATCCCGTGTTCGCGCGCGTGTGGTCGCACATTTCGGGGAAGGTGGGATCTGACAAGCAGCGCTCGGAGCTGCTCGCCGGTCTGCGCGGGCGCGTTCTGGAGGTGGGTGCGGGCGATGGCCGAAGCTTCGCCCACTACCCGTCCGAGGTGTCTGAGGTTCTCGCCGTCGAGCCCGAGCCGTATCTCCGGCGCCTCGCCTCGGGTGCTGCGCGCGCAGCGCCCGTACCGGTCACGGTGGCCGACGGCACCGCCGAGCTGCTGCCCCACGAGGATGGCGTCTTCGATTCCATCGTCAGCTCGCTGGTCCTGTGCTCGGTGGTCGACCAGGAGATCGCGCTCGCCGAGCTGCATCGAGTACTGATGCCCGGCGGAGAGCTCCGCTTCTACGAGCATGTCATCGCCGAACGGACCCTTGGCAGGTCCGTTCAGGCAAGCCTTGACGGCTCTGGCATCTGGCCACATCTAGGTGCCGGATGCCATCTGGCTCGCGACACTGTCGGCATGATCGCGGCCGCGGGGTTCACGGTTGAGCAGGTTCGCCGGTTCACCTCAGGACCGGGGCCGCTCGGCCTGCCGTTCGTACTCGGCACCGCACGGCGCAAATCGGCGCACCGGGAGGCTCTCGGTGCTGCCACGTGACCGCCGCGCCGGGCAGCAGACGAGCGGGCCGCCCCAGAGCGTGCAGAAGGGCATCGAGGTCGACGTCGAGCCGGCCAACGACATGAGCGTCGTTCCCGCCGAGCCGGAGTCGTACGTGGCGGCCGAGGCAGCATTTCGGCGCCA
>DAINPC010000081.1:0-9145 GCA_036743695.1 Solirubrobacteraceae bacterium
CGTAGTCGCCGTAGCGCTTGCAGAGCGCGCTCACCTCGATCGCCGCGGCCGTCTCGTTCACGGTCTGATCATCTCAGGGACCGTGACCGCCCCGCTGCTACCAGTGCACGCCCCTGGTCAACGTGGCCATCGCTATCTGCTCGAACGACGCGCGCTCCTCGACGTCGGGCTGGCCCTTGGAGGCCGCCGAGTCCGGGAACAGCCGGTAGGCGAGGTGCAGGAGCCTGTCCATCGTGCCCGGGGTGATCGTGTAGGCGACCTCGCCGAACTTCCCCAGGCGCGTGCCCATCTCCTTCGGGCGGCTGCGCAGCGCCTCGCAGATCATGTCCCCGGCCTCGTCCGGGCTGATCGCCGGGAACGCGTCATACATCTTCGTGGGGGCGATCATCGGCGTGCGCACGAGCGGCATGTGGATCGTGGTGAACGTCACGCCGTCGCCGATCACCTCGGAGGAGACCACGCGGGTGAAGGCGTCGAGCGCCGCCTTGGAGGCCACGTAGGCGGAGAAGCGCGGCGGGTTGGTCTGCACCCCGATGGAGGAGATGTTGACGATGTGCCCCGAGCCGCGCTCGCGCATGTGCGGCAGCAGCCCGATGATCAGCTTGACCGCGCCGAAGTAGTTGAGCTGGATCGTGCGTTCGAAGTCGTGGAAGCGGTCGTAGCTGAGCGCGATCGAGCGGCGGATCGAGCGCCCGGCGTTGTTGACCAGCATGTCGATGTTGCGGTGGTCCGCCAGCACCCGCTCCAGCAGCCGCTCGATCGACTCGATGTCCGCGAGGTCCGCCGCGTACACGTACGCCGTACCGCCTCCCGCGACGATCTCCGCGCGTACCTCCTCCAGGTTCTCCACGTTGCGCGCCACCAGCAGCGGCACGCCGCCGGCCGCCGCGACCTTCACGGCCGTGGCGCGCCCGATGCCCGAGGAGGCGCCCGTGATCAGCACATGCCGGCCGTCCAGCGCCTCCTTCAGCGTGCCTCCCCGGCGCAGGTCCGGATCCATCTCCCGCTCCCAGTAGTCCCACAGGCGCGCCACGTACTCCTGCAGCGGCGGCGGCTTTTCCAGCGGCGAGCCGGCCAGCGCCTGGGTGGCCTCGCGCGTGTCGAAGCGCGGCACCAGCTCCATGTGCGCGAGCACCTCCGCGGGGATCCCCAGCTGGCGCAGCGCAAGCTTGCGCATCTGGCGCAACGGCGGCAACCCCGCCGCGAGCGCCAGCGGCCACTTGGGCAGCGGGTCGATCAGGCGTTTGTCGATGCTGAGCGCGAAGCGCGGGGCGTGCGCCGCCACGGCGAGCTCGTTGATCAGCTCGTCCACGCGCTGCGGACGCGGGTCGGTCAGATGGAAGGCGCGCCCGTCGAGCCCGGGCTCGTGCGCGATGTGCTCCAGCGCGCCCGCCACCCAGTCCACGGGGACCACGTTGGTGTGGCCGAGATCCACGCCCACGAGCGGCACCCACTCGGGCAGCAGGTGGCGCATCCGCTGAATCGCCTTGAAGAAGTAATAGGGGCCGTCCACCTTCTCCATCTCGCCCGTCTGGGAGTCGCCGACCACGATCCCCGGCCGGTACACCCGCCAGGGGACGTAGGGCTGGTCGCGCACGATCCGCTCGGACTCGAACTTGGTGAGGTGATACGGCGAGGGCAGCCGCTGGCCCTCGTCGAACATGTTCTCCTCGAACACTCCCCGGTAGGTGCCCGCCACGGCGATCGAGGAGACGTGGTGCAGGTGCTTGGCGTCCACCGCTCGCGCCAGTTCCACCGCGTGCGTGGTGCCGCCCACGTTGACCGCCGTGTTGCGCTCGGCCGGGGCGGTCATGTCGTAGACGGCGGCCAGGTGGAAGAAGTGGGTGATCTTGCCGTGCAGCTCCGCCACCTGCTCCTTCTCCACGCCCAGCAGTGGCCTGCGCAGATCCCCGACGACCGGCTGCACCCTGCTCGCGGCCGAGCTTCCAGCGACCATGCTCCAGCGCTCGATCAGGTCGTCCAGGCGCGGCTTGGAGCTCTCGCGCACCAGCACGTACACCTTGCCCTGGCGCTTCTCGAGGAGCCGTTCGACGAGACGGCTGCCGATGAAGCCGGTCGCGCCTGTCACGAAGTAGGCCATCGTGCGCAGAGCCTACCCGAATGCGCACCCGTGGGCTCGTCGTGCACGGCTGCGTTGCCGCCGTGCGCAGCCGACCGGGGAGCTAGGCCCCGGCGCCCGCTCCTCCGCGTCCCTCGCCAGCCGCGAACCGCGCCGCTCCGCGCGCCCCGTCGGAGAACACCTCCGGTCCGGCCTGCGCCTCCAGCGCGAGGCCCTCCTGGAGCGTCATGCCCAGGCCCTCGATCGCCGCGCGGCGGTCCGCCAGCATCGTGCGCTGCGGGAAGCCCGCCAGTCCCTCCGCCAGCGCCAGAGCACGATCGACGTGCGCGCCGGGCGCCACGATCTCGCTCAGCAGGCCCATCGCCAGCGCCTCCTCGGCGTCGATCATGCGCCCCGTGAGGATCATGTCCAGCGCGCGGCCGAGGCCGACTATGCGCGGCAGGCGCTGCGTGCCGCCGTCGATCAGCGGCACGCCCCAGCGGCGCTCGGGATACCCGAGCGTCGAGCCCTCGGTGGCGATGCGCAGGTCGCACCACAGCGCCAGCTCCAGGCCACCGGCGAGGCAGAAGCCGGAGATCGCCGCGATCGTCGGCTTGGACGGGGTCAGCCGGGTGAAGCCCATCGGCCCCTCAGCGCTCATCAGCCGCGGCACGAACGTCTCCGTCGCCTTCAGGTCCGCTCCCGCGCAGAAGGAGACACCGCCCGCGCCCGTCAGCACCAGCGCGCGCGCCCGCTCGTCGGACTCGAAGCGCAGGTAGGCGTCGTGCAGCGCCGCCGCCGTGGGACCGTCGACCGCGTTGCGCCGGTGCTGGCGGTCGATCGTGATCAATGCGGCTGCGCCGCGGCGTTCGTAGCGGACCGGCTGCGCTCCGTCCGTCCCTGCGGGCTCGCCGCTCTGCGCGCTCGGCCGCGCGTCCGGCCCGCTCTGCTCGGGCTCAGCCATCGCGGGTCCGGCGCTCTACCAGCCGCCGCGCCACTGGGCGTTGCCCGCGTACGCCTTGTGCGCGGCCTTGCGCGCTTCCTTGCGCTTGTCAAGCGCTTTCTGGAGCATGCTCATGGCGAAGATGAACAGCGGGAAGAAGACGATCAGGATGAATCCCGCGTCGGTGACCACCTTGTCGTTGGTGGTGCCGTAGAAGCCGCGGCCGTCGTTGTAGGCGCTGGCGGCCGGCGTGAGCGCCAGCAGCGCCAGCAGCGTGAGCGGGAGGATCGTTGCCGCGAGGCGTTTGCGCATCGTGGCGGATCCTATCTGAGGCCGCCCGGGAACAGGTCCCTACCATCAGCAGCCGTGGCTCTGCTGATCGCATCGGACCTGCACAAGGACATGGGCGGGCAGTCCCTGCTGCGCGGCGTGTCGTTCAAGCTGGAGCGCCGCGAACGCATGACCATCGCCGGACGCAACGGCTCGGGCAAGACGACGCTGCTGCGGATGCTCGCGGGGGAGACGTCGATCGACCGCGGCGAGCTGAGCGTCGGCAAGGGCGTGCGGATCGCGTTGCACGACCAGCGCCCGCCCCGCGAGCGCGGGATGGCGCTGCGCGACTACCTGCTCTCGGGCTGCGTGGAGGAGCTGCAGATCGAGGCTGAGCTGAGCAGGCTCGAGGGCCAGATGGCCGCCGGCACGGCCGATGAGGCAATGCTCGCCCGTTACTCGAGCGCGCAGGCGCGGCTGGAGACCCGCGGCGGCTATCTGTGGCGCAACCGCGCCACGGCCATGGCGCACGGCCTCGGCTTCCGCGAGGCGGATCTGGACCGTGCGCTGGACACCTTCTCCGGCGGCCAGCTGACACGTGCGTCGCTCGCCCGCGCGCTCGCCACCGGGGCGGAGGTGCTGCTGCTGGACGAGCCCACCAACCACCTGGACATCGAGTCGTTGGAGTGGCTGGAGCAGACGCTCGTGGAGCTGGATGCCGCGGTCGTGCTGGTGGCCCACGACCGCTGGTTCCTGGAGGCCGTGGGCACGGCGGTGCTGGAGCTCGAGGCCGGCCGCTCGCGGTTCTTCGCCGGGTCCTGGCACCACTGGCGCCGCGAACAGGCCGCCCGCGAGCTGGCGCTGGGGCGGGCGATCGACGCTCAGAAGGCGGAGATCGAGCGCATGGAGCGCTTCATCGAGCGCTTCCGCTACAAGGCCACCAAGGCCCGTCAGGCGCAGTCGCGGGTCAAGAAGCTCGCCAAGATCGAGCGGATCGAGCCGGGGCCCTTTAGGGCGCCGAGCGACGGCAAGGGGCTCGAGTTCGCGTTCTCCACGCCCGAGCGCTCGGGGCGTGTGATCTTCGAGCTGCTGGACGGCCGCATCGAGATCGGCGACGCGGTGGGCGGGCCGATCGTTCTCCTCGAGCACGCCGAGCTGTGGCTGGAACGCGGCGAGCACGTTTCGCTGGTAGGGCCCAACGGCACCGGCAAGACCACCCTGATCGAGACGCTCGCGGGGCGCCGCGAGCTGGCGGCCGGCAAGCTGAGCACCGGCCACAACGTCAAGGTCGGCTACCTCTCCCAGCACGCCGACGAGCTCGGCGCGGGCGGGCAGGCGGATCAGAGCGTGCTCGACGCCGCCCAGCGGGCCACGGGGCTGAGTCCCGGCAAAGCGCGCGCCCTGCTTGGGCGCTTCCTGTTCTCTGGCGAGGAGGCCGAGAAACCGCTCAGCGGGCTCTCCGGCGGCGAGCGCCGACGCCTGTCGCTGGCGGTGCTGGTCCAGTCCGGCGCCAACGTGCTGATCCTCGACGAGCCCACCAACCATCTGGACATCGAGAGCCGCGAGGCGCTCGAGGACGCGCTGCGCTCGTTTCCGGGGGCGATCCTGCTGGTCTCCCACGACCGCGCGCTGCTCGACGCCGTGGGCACGCGCACGGTTGCCGTGGAGGAGCGCTCGCTGCACAGCTACACGGGCGGCTGGCCCGAGTATGTGCGCGTGCGCGACGAGCGCAGGGCGCTCGCCTCCGGGCGACCCGGCGCCCTGAGCGCGATCGGGGCAGTCACCGCGCCGCCGAGCGCCAACGGCTCCGGGCCGCCGGCGGCTGATGCGGCCGCGCAGCGGGCAGGAGCCGGCAAGGCTTCGAGCACGGCCAGCCACGGCAGGACCAAGGCCAAGGGTCCGTCGAAGAACCGCCTCAGCGAGCAGGAGAAGGCCGAGCGGGCGATCGAGCAGGCGGAGGCGGCGCTGAAGACGCTGGAGGACGAGCTGGCCGATCCGGCGGCCTGGGCCACGCGCTATGAGTCGGCCAAGTCCGAAGCGCGCCACACCGCTGCCAAGCGCGCGGTCGAGGACGCCTACGCGCGCTTGGAGGCGCTGATCGACTGACCTACACTTCGGGCATGGAACGGATGAAGACCGCGCGCAACGTGGGCATCGTCCTGCTGATCGCCGCGGCGGTCTACTTCGTGCCCGGGGGCGGACGTGCGTCGAGCACGTTCGCGGCGGCGCTGTGGGTGGTCTTCGGCGCGGCCATGGGGTTCTTCGCGTTGCGGCTCTACCGCGAACAGCGCATCACCCTGCACAGCCTCGGCGACCGCCACCGCGGGCTGCTCTACGGGGGGCTCGCGCTGGGCGCGTTCGACTACATGGCGCGCTCGCGGATGTGGGAAACGAGCCTGGGCGAGCTCGCGTGGTGGGCTCTCGTGCTGGGTGTGCTGTGGGCGCTGATGGAGGTCTTCCGCTACTCGCGCACCTACTGAGCGGCTCCTCCGCGCCGCCGGTAGCGGGCGCATGGCCCGTCGCCGAGCGGTCGCTGATCCGCCGCCGAGCCGCGGGCGTCCGGGGGCCTCCTATCCTCGCATGGGATGGCGCTCACCGACGCACCCGCGGGACCCGGAGAGGCCCAGGCGAGCCTGGCCGAGCAGCGCCGCGCCCTACCCGAGCAGCCCGGCGTCTACCTGTTCCGCGACGCCAAGGGCCGGGTGATCTACGTCGGCAAGGCCAAGTCCGTGCGCAAGCGCGTGGCCTCGCACTTCTCCAAGGCACAGGTTCCGAGCAGCCCCGGCCATGCCGAGATGGTGGCAAGCGTCGAGCACATCGAGTGCGTGGTGGTGGCCACCGAGGCGGAGGCGCTGCTGGCAGAGCAGAGCTTCATCAAGCAGTACCGGCCGCGCTTCAACATCCGCCTGCGCGACGACAAGTCCTACCCGTTCATCGCCATCTCGCTCGAGGAGGCCTACCCGCGCGTCTACTTCACCCGCGAGCGCCACCGCTCCGGGCGCGCCTACTTCGGCCCGTACTCCAACGCCAAGCGCGTCCGGGCCACGTTGGAGGTGCTTGCCAAGGTGTTCATGTTCCGTTCCTGCACCGGCTCCGAGCCCGGACGGCGCAGCGGCAGCCCCTGCCTGGACTACTACATCAAGCGCTGCGAGGCGCCATGCGTGGGCTACGTCACCAGGGAGGAGTACCGCAGGAGCGTGGACGGCGTGGTGGACTTCCTGTCGGGAAGGTTCTCCGCGATCGAGCGTGACATCGAGGCGCGGATGCGCGCGGCGGCGGCCGTGGAGGACTTCGAGCAGGCCACGCTGGAGCGCAACCGCCTGCAGGCGGTGCGCTCGCTGCTGGAGCGCAGGCGCGTGACCAGCGAGTCGGTGGGGACCTTCGACGCGGTGGCGGTGGCGGCCGACGGGCGCGAGGCCAACGCCCAGGTCTTCCAGGTGCGCGACGGAGTGCTCTCCGACCGCCAGTCCTTCTATCTGGCCAACGAGACCGAGCGCGACATCGCCGAGGTGGCGGAGGAGTTCATGCTCCAGTACTACGGCGGGCAGACCTCGATCCCGGCGCTGCTGGTGGCTCAGCGCGAGCTGGGCGCGCGCCAAGCATTGGCAGACGCTCTCTCGCGCCGCCGCGGCGGGCCGGTGGAGCTGCGCGCGGCCGAGCGCGGCGAGAAGCGCCGCATCCTGGAGTTGGCCGAGCGCAACGCGCGGCTGGCGCTCGACCAGGAGAAGCTGCGCTCCGAGCGCCGCCGGCAGGGCAGGGTGGAGGCGCTGGAGGGGCTGGCGCAGGCGCTCGGCCTCGACGTCCCGCCGATCCGGATCGAGTGCTTCGACATCTCCAACCTGGGGGGCACCCACACGGTCGCCTCGATGGTGGTGTTCGAGGGCGGCGCGCCCAAGAAGGCCGACTACCGCCGTTTCACCATCCGCACGCTCGAGGAGGGTGCCTCGGACGACTTCGCGGCGATCGCCGAGGTCCTGACCCGGCGCTCCGCCCAATGGGAGCGCCAGGCGGACATCTCGCCGCACGATCCCGCCTACGACCCCAGCTTCGCCTCGCTGCCCAACGTGGTGGTGATCGACGGGGGCAAGGGCCAGCTCGCGGCTGGGCTGGGGCCGCTGCGCGGCTTCCGCGAGCGCGGCGTGGCGGTGGTGTCGCTGGCCAAGCGAATCGAGGAGATCTTCATGCCGGGGCGGCGCGCGCCGCTGGTGCTCGACCACTCCACGCCCGAGCTGCAGCTGCTGCAGCGCGTCCGCGACGAGGCCCACCGCTTCGCGATCACCCATCACCGCAGCCGCCGCGACAGGGCGATGACGAGCTCGCTGCTGGACGAGCTGCCGGGCATCGGACCGGCGCGCAAGCGCGCGCTGCTCGCGCACTTCGGCTCGCCCGAGGCGATGGTGGCGGCCTCCAGCGAGCAGCTCCAGGCGGTGCCCGGGCTGCCGGCGAAGGTGGGGCGCGATCTGTACGGGCACCTGCACCGCGCCGGCTGAGGAGCCTGCACCGGAAGAAGTCCACCGCTCGTCCGCCCTGACGGGCACAATGCATTGACGATGGCCGTCATCAGGCCCCTGCGTCCGCTGCGTGCTGCCGGCGGGAAGTCCGGCAAGCCGGTCGTCGAGTCGCGCCTGGAGGACCTCGTGGTGATAACCGGGTTCTCCGGCGCGGGCAAGTCCACGGCCATGAACGTGTTCGAGGACGCGGGCTACTTCTGCGTGGACAACCTGCCGCCGGAGATGATCCGCTCGCTGGTGGAGCTGTTCGTGCACAGGGGCTCCAAGGTGGAACGCGCCGCCGTCGTCTCGGATGTGCGGGGCGGCGTCTACTTCGAGGCGCTGAGGGCGGTCGTTGACGACCTGGACGCGCTCGGGATCAGCCACCACGTGCTGTTCCTGGAGGCCGCGGAGCAGACGCTGGTGACACGCTACAAGGAGACGCGCCGGCGTCATCCGCTGGCGCCCGAGGGCAGCGTCGCGGCGGGCGTGGCGGCCGAGCGGGCGCTGCTCGAGCCCCTGCGGGGCCGCGCGGACCTGGTGATCGACACGACCCTCATGTCCGCGGCGATGCTGCGCGAGAAGATCGCCCACGAGTTCCTGCCGCGCAAGACCGCCGGCCGGCTGTCGGTGACGTTCATGAGCTTCGGCTTCAAGCACGGCCCGCCGCGCGAGGAGGACCTGGCGTTCGACGTGCGCTTCCTGGCCAACCCCCATTACGAGCCGCAGCTGCGCGAGCTGACGGGCCTGGACCAGGGGGTGATCGACTACATCGCCCGCGACGGGCGCCTCGATCAGCTCTACGACAGGCTGCACGCGCTGCTCGACTTCCTGCTGCCGCAGTATGTCGGCGAGGGCAAGGCGCATCTGGTGATCGCGATCGGCTGCACCGGCGGGCGTCACCGCTCGGTGGCGATCGCGGAGCATCTGGCGGAGCGCTACCGCGAGCACGAGCACCTCGACGTGGCGGTGGCCCACCGCGACCTCGACAAGCTGCCGCGCGGCGCCTGAGCACCGGCGCGCCGCGCCT
The DNA here is from genome assembly GCA_036743695.1 of Solirubrobacteraceae bacterium. Classification (GTDB taxonomy): domain Bacteria; phylum Actinomycetota; class Thermoleophilia; order Solirubrobacterales; family Solirubrobacteraceae; genus Palsa-744. The sequence continues at coordinate 8,793 of DAINPC010000081.1, forward strand.
GGCGCCTGCCGCGCAGCGCCTGAGCACCGGGCGCGCCGCGCCTGGCGCCTGCCGCGCAGCGCCTGAGCACGTGGAAAACACGGAGGCGAAGCGGGTAGATGGACACATGGCCCCGCAAACGGTGCGCTGATAGCCTCCCGCCCACGCCGGGCGATGGAGCGCGCTCCAGGGGCTCGGCATCGTTCATTTTCGCTCCAGGAGGCAATGAATGCCCGTACGCGTAGGAATCAACGGATTCGGCCGGATCGGCCGGAACGTCTTCCGCGCCGCCAAGGCGCGTGGTGGCGCTCACGCGGCGGACATCGAGTGGGTGGCGGTCAACGACCTGACCGACTCCAGGACGCTGGCGCACC
>DAINPC010000082.1:0-9030 GCA_036743695.1 Solirubrobacteraceae bacterium
GCAGGCCGCGACGGTCCCGACGTCGCCGTCCTCGCCGAAGGTCTCCAGGAACACGGTTCTCGGTGCTGTGCTGGGGCTGCTGCTCGGGCTGGGTGTCGCCTTCCTGCTCGAGCGCCTGGACCGCCGGATCAGGGAGCCGAGGGATCTGGAGGCGGTCTATGGCCTGCCGCTGCTTGGTGTCGTCCCTCAGAGCGCCGCGCTCTCTCGTTCCGCGAGAAGCGGGAAGCACGCCAAAGGGGTCCTTCCGGCGGGCGAGGCGGAGGCCTTCCATCTGATCCGCGCGCATCTGCGCTACTTCAACGTCGATCGTCAGCTGCACACGCTGCTCGTCGCGTCGGCCGCGCCGGGTGACGGGAAGACGACGATCGCTCGTCATCTAGCGGCGGCCGCGGCGAGGATGGGTTCGCGGGTGCTGCTCCTGGAGGCGGATCTGCGTCGTCCGACGCTCGCGCAGCAGCTCGAGATCCCATCCGGGCCGGGCCTGTCGGATGTGTTGATCAGCGCGGTGTCATTGAGCGAGGCGACGCAGACGATCGACTTGGGCACCCCGTCTGCCGCCGGCTCCGGAGGGCGGATGCTCGATGTGCTGGTGGCCGGCGCCGCGCCGCCCCCGAACCCGGGTGAGCTGATCGAGAGCCACGCGATGGAGACTCTGCTCGAGCGCGCGAAGTCCACGTATGACCTGGTCGTGATCGACACGACGCCGCTGACAGCGGTCTCCGATGCGTTCCCGCTGCTGCGCAAGGTCGACGGTGTGCTGCTCGTCGGCCGCCTCGGGCGTAACCGACGTGATGTCGCGCAGCGCCTGCATGAGACCCTCACCGGCGCTGGCGCCCCGTTGCTGGGGGTCGTCGCCAACGGTTTCAAGTCGGGCCGGCTGGGCGGCTCCTACGGCTACACCTACGACTACACCGCCGCCCGAGCCGCGCCGTCCGCATCCGCCGCGGCAGCCTCGCCCAACGGGCCTGTCTCGGCCGAGGAGCCCGTGCCGACGGAGAAGGGCTGAAGACCGGGCCTCGAAGGCTTTGGCATCGACCGCGACTTTGGATCGATGATTGGGTTAGTCTCCGTGCCCGCGCCGCGGGCCCGCACGGGCTGATGAAAATGGGGGATGATGTGGGGGTCGCCCGCGACGCCGATCTTCTCCTTGGTGCTTGTGAGCCCGTGGTTAGTCTGGCGTGTGGGTCTCCCCGGACCTCCGGACTGTTGCCATGAGCACGCCTGTCAGATTCGCTAGTTATCAGAGGCCCCAGGGCGATGATGGTGTCCTTCGATCCCCCTTGGGAGGTTTCAATGGAGACGGTCGTCGAGCGCCCTGGGGCGCTGGATGTTCACAAGGAGCAGGTAACGGCGTGCGCGCGGGTGCCCGCGACGGACGGCAAAGGCCGCGAGCAGCACGTCGCGGAGTTCTCAACGACCGTGCGGGGCTTGCTGGCGTTGCGCGACTGGCTCACCGCTCACGGAGTGACGCAGGTCACGATGGAGGCTACCGGCGTGTTCTGGAGGCCTGTGTGGGCAGTCCTGGCGGACGAGTTCGAGCTGCTGCTGGTCAATGCTCGTCACGTTAAGCAGGTCCCCGGACGCAAGACGGATGTGAAGGACGCCGAATGGCTATGCCAGCTCGCTGAGGCTGGGCTGTTGAAAGCGAGCTTCGTGCCGCCGAAGCCGATCCGGGCGCTCAGGAACCTCACCCGGTATCGCAAGACGCAGATCCAGGAGCGCCAGCGCGAGGCCAACCGTTTGCACAAGGCGCTGGAGGACACCGGGATCAAGCTCGACTGCGTCGCCACCAACATTCTTGGCGTCTCTGGGCGCGCGATGCTCGATGCGCTCGTTCATGGCACGACCGACCCCGAGGTGCTCGCTGACCTGGCTAAGGGCAGGCTGCGAGCGAAGCTCCCCGCGCTGAGGGAGGCGCTCGAGGGTCGCTTCGATGATGTGCACGCCCTGTGGATCGGCGCGATTCTCGCTCACATCGATTTCCTAGACGAGCAGATCGACCGGCTCTCCGACGCGATCGAGGAGCAGATCCGCCCTTTCGCCCCAGCCGTTGAGCTGCTACGCACGATCCCCGGTGTTCAACGGCGCGCAGCGGAGGTAATCATCTCCGAGATCGGGGCCGACATGAGCGTGTTCCCTACCGACCAAGCACCTGGCATCCTGGGCTGGGCAGTGCCCCGGCAACGACCAGTCAGCCGGCAAGCGCCGCTCGGGGAAGACCCGCAAGGGCTCGAAGTGGCTCGACTGGACACTCGAGGAGTCCGCGCTGGCCGCGATCCGTACCAAAGACGTCTTACCTCGCAGCGCAATACGCGCGCCTGAAGCCCCGCCGCGGCCACAAGAAGGCACTCGGCGCCGTCAAGCAATCCATCCTGTGCGCCTGCTGGCACATGCTCAGCACCGGCGAGCTCTACAACGACCTCGGCGGCGACTACTACCGCAAACGCGACCCCCAGCGCACAACCAAACGCCTCGTCACCCAGCTCGAAGCGCTCGGACACACCGTCACGCTCCAAGAGGCGGTGGCAGCCTGAACGCTATTTTCCTGTCAGGTTGGCTGGGATGAAGGGACACGCGACGACGAGGGCTCGACGCGCTCGCGTCGGATCGCGCCTGCTCCTCGCGCTCGCTCTGACAGTGGGCGCGATCATGCTTCCCGCTTCCGGGCAGGCTGCCGCCCCGTCTGTGCCGAGCGTCACCACCGGTAGCGTCTCCAACGTGACGTTCTCCTCGGCGATCCTCTACGGCTACGTCGATGGGCATGGCCAGCTCACCAACTATGTCTTCCAGTACGGCACGAGCAGCGCCTATGGCGCCCAGTCGCCGCTTGCTCCGGCGGGCAACGGGACGATCACGATCAAGGTCAGCCAGGCCGTCGCGGGCCTGTAGCCGGGCGTCACCTACCACTACCGGGTGGTCACGGGTGGTCGCGATCAGCCCGGCGGGGCACGACGAAGGGCGCGCTTGGGGGGATGTTATGCGGCGATAGCCTCCTCTGCGCGGCGGCGACCTGGCCTGTATCGGGCGCTGGTCAGGGTCCACGACGGCGCGCACGTCTCGAACTGCAGCGCGCCGACCCCGATCCGCTGAGCGGTTTTCGACCAGCACGACGGAAATACACATCGACGTTCATAATAGGAGGATGCGCTCAGTGGCACGGCCGCGCCGATACGTCGCAAGGCACTGGCTTCTGATCCTGAGGCCGGTGTTGCGCTTCAGCGTCACCCGTGACGCGTTCGTGCTGCGCGCCGTCGGCAACCACGTCGGCCCGGTGCTGCGCCCCGACCGCCGCCGCCGCCAGCGGCCGTTCGATGGGCCCGATCGTCGCCGCGCCCAGGCCGCGTAGGATCCTCGCGTCCTGCGCCCAGAACCGTCTGGGCGCATCGCGAGCGGGCTCATCCTAAGGTTCTCGGTCAGGTGATCGACCTGCACTGCCACGTGCTGCCCGGCATCGACGACGGCCCGGAGACGATCGAGGGCTCGCTCTCGATCGCGCGCGCGGCGGGCGCGGCCGGCACGCGCACGCTTGTGGCGACGCCGCACGTGAGCCCGCGCTACCCCAACGACGCCGCCACGATCGCGCGACTCGTCGAGGAGCTGAACGAGCGCCTGGCGGCGGAGGGGATCGCGATCGAGGTTCGTCCCGGCGCGGAGATCGCGCTGATCAGCGCCGTCGACATGGCGCCCGAGCGGCTTGGCGAGCTCGGGCTCGGCGGCGGCTCCTGGCTGCTGATCGAGCCGCCCTTTACCCCCGCGGCCGGCGGCATCGACTCGATTCTGCTCGACATCGTCCGCCGTGGACACCGCGTCGTGCTTGCCCACCCCGAGCGGTGTGCGGCCTTTCACCGCGACCGCGCCGTGCTCGAATCGGTTGTGCGCGCCGGGATCCTCACCTCGATCACTGCCGGCTCGCTTGTCGGGCGCTTCGGCGGAGAGGTGCGCCGCTTCGCCCTCGGGCTGGTCGCCGAGGGGCTGGTCCACAACGTCGCCTCCGACGCCCATGACCACTCGATCCGCGCGCCCGGGATGGCCGCCGAGCTGCGTCGGGCCGGTCTGCAGCCGCTCGCTGGGTGGCTCACGTCTGAGGTGCCCGCCGCGATCCTCGCCGGCGGCGAGATCCCGCCGGCGCCGGCCGGTGCGATCGAGGGGCTCCAGGCGCGGCGGGCGTGGTGGCGGCGCCGTCGAGTAGGGTTGCGCCGTGTCAGCTGGAGCGGTGGGAGTCGGCTCGCAGGTGGAAGCCGCGGCCGGGCGGGAACGCCGCGGGCCTTTGGAGTGGATTGGCTGGATTGCCCTGGTGGCGCTGGCGCCGGCGGCGGTGGGATACCTGTCGTTCAGCGCGGGCGGCTATTTCCCCAGCGCGCCCGGGTTCGTGGCGATCGTCCTCGCGCAGGCGCTCGTGCTGCGAACGACCCTGGCCGTGCGGCCGTTCGAGGGGTTCAGCCGGGCGCTGGCCGTTCCGCTCGCGGGGCTGGCCCTCTATGCCGCCTGGCAGCTGACCTCGGCGCTGTGGTCGCATGCCACGGCGCGTGCGCTTGACAGCTACGACCGGACGTTGCTGTATGTGCTCGCGCTCGCCCTGTTCGGCTCGGTCCGCTATACGCGTGAGCGCCTGAGCTGGCTGGTCCGGGCGCTGGCCGGCGGGCTCGCTGTGGTCTGCCTGATCGGTCTGGTCTCGCGGGTCCTGCCGCACGCGTGGCCGACCGCGAGCGGCTTCTACAACAGCCGGCTCAACTATCCGCTGACCTACTGGAACGCGGAGGGGATGATCGCGGCGATAACGCTGATCCTCGGCTTTCACCTGGCCGCGGATCGCGCCGGGCATTGGAGCGTGCGGGTTCTCGCCGCCGCGGTGCTGCCCGGGGTCGCAGCGACGCTGCTGCTGACCTTCTCGCGCGGGGCGCTCGGCGTGGCGGCCGTCGGTCTGCTCGCCTACTGCCTGCTGACGCGCCTGCACACGCTGGCGTCCGCTCTGATTGCGGTCGTACCGGCCACCGCGGTCGCTCTGCGCTCGGCCTGGCACGCGACGCTGCTGGCGACCAATCGAGCCACTACTCCCGCGGCGGTCGCCCAGGGCCGCCACGTGGCGATCGTCGTGGGCGCGTGCATGCTGGGCGCGGGGCTGCTGCGCGGGGCGCTGCTGCTGATGGACGGCCGGCTCGCGGACCTGCCGCTGGTCCGCAGGCCCCCGCGTCGTGCCGTGCGCGCCGGAGCGGGCGCGACGGCCGCAGCGCTCTTCCTGGCGCTCGCGCTCGCGCTCGGCGCCTTCGGCTTCGCCCACCGCCAGTACGACAGGTTCGTCCACAGCAACGGCGCCGCGCACGCGGCGCAGACCCGCGACCGGCTCACCGACCCGACCAACAACGGCCGCATATCGCTGTGGAAGGCGGCAGTGCGCATCTACCGCACACAGAAGCTGCACGGCACGGGCGCCGGCACCTACCAGCTGTACTACTCCCGCTACCGCAGCGAACGGCTCAACGTCGTCGACGCCCACTCGCTGTACCTGCAGAGCCTGGCCGAGCTCGGGCTCGTCGGCTTCGTGCTGATCCTCGTCGTTGTGCTCGGCATTCTGGGCGGCCTGGCGGCGCGCATCCGCGGTCCGGACCGGGCGCTGTATGCGGCGCTGTTCGCGGCGACGCTGGCCTGGGCCATCCACCAGGCCTTCGACTGGGACTGGCAGATGCCGGCGGTCACGCTCGGCGTGTTCATCCTCGCGGGGCTGGCCCTCGCCCGCCCCCGGGACGGCAGGGTGGGCCTCGGCGGCCTGCCGGCCGCGCGGACGTTCGTCGCGCTCGGGTGGCTCGTGCTCGCCGTCGCGCCGCTGCTGGTGAGCACCTCCTACGTGCGCCTGCACCGCAGCGCGCAGGAGCTGCAGCGAGGCGACTGCGTCGCCGCCAAGCGCGAGGCGCTGTCGTCGCTGTCGCTGTCGGCCAGGCGACCGCAGGCGTATGTGATCGTCGGCGTCTGCGATCTTGTGCAGGGCTTCGCCCAGGCCGCCGTCCCGGCGATGGCAGAAGCCGCGAAGCTCGAGCCGCAGAGCTGGGAAGATCAGTTCTGGCTCGCGGCCGCCCGCGCCGCCGCCGGGGTAGACCCCCACGCGGCGATCCGCCGCGCGGTCGCGCTCGACCCGCTCGAGCCCGGCCTGCGAAACGCCCTCCGGCGGCTGAGCTCGAGCAGCCCGCGCGAGTGGGAACGCGCCGCTCGGCGGCTGCGCAGCGAAGCGCTGACCTCGGGCAGGTTCGCGATCACGAGCTTGTAGCAGCGCTCGGGCGGCCGTCCCGGCGGGCCGCGCGATCGAGATGACCGCCCTCAGGGCGCCCGCGACCGCGCCCGCCGGCCCGGATGTAGGAAAACGCGCCGCTCGTTCGTATCGGTGGTCAAAGGCTTTTTTCCGCTAACCCAGGCTCAGATGGCAAGGAGATCGAAATGCGGCGCAAGAACGACGCACACAAGGACGAAGTGGAGGATGTCGCTCAGCGCCTGCGTAAGGAGCGCCCCGAGGCGAGCCCGGTGGAGCTCGACCGGATCAAGACGACGGCCATGTCGCGCGCCAAGGTCACTGCGGGCGGGCGCGCCGGCGCTCGCCGCCTCGCCGTGGTCGGCCTGAGCGTCGGCCTGCTGGCCGCCACCACGGGCGGCGTCATCGCCAGCGGAGGCGCCGCGCGCTCGTCGGGCAACGCCGCCGTCGCCGAGTACGAAAACAACTGCGACTCGAACAACACCTACGGCAACGGCAGCAACAACGGCAACAACAACTGCAACATCAACAGCTTCAACACGACCACCATCAACAACATCACCTACTACACGCCGGTCAGCGCGACGCCGGCGCCGAGCGGCGGCGTGCTCGGCTCCAAAACGGTCAAGGTCAAGACCAGCCGCCGCCACATCAGGATCCACGTGAAAGTTCCGCGCGGCGCGCGGCTGAGCAAGGTGACGGTCAAGGTCAACGGCAAGCGGGTCAAAACGCTCAAGGGCAAGAAGGCCACGGCGAACATCGAACTCGTCAACCTGCCCTGCACGAAAGGCGCCACGACGATCGAGATCACGGTCACGCTGAGCGGCGGCAAGACCGTGACGGTCAGTCACAATTACCAGCTGTGCGTGGCCTGACGGCGACGTGAGCGCGTCCAGAAGAAAGACCATAGCCAGCCGCGTTATTGCAGCGTGAGCAAACACGACACCCCCGGGCGCCCCGGGGTGTCGTGGTCGTCTTTCATCAGCGCCGATACACCGGAGACCCATGGCCCACGAACTGACACCTGCGCCCGCTGCCCGCCTCGCCTCACGCTCACCGGCCGGCCGCGCCTCTTCGCCAGCCACCAGAATGTCCAGGCACATGCGACAGGACACCTTCGAGCGGCTGTTCGAGGAGCACGCCGAGCGGCTCTTCTCCTTCCTCGCCTACCGCACCGGAGACCGGGCGCTCGCCGAGGACCTGCTCTCAGAGACCTTCGAGCGTGTGCTTCGCTCGCGCCAGCGCTTCGACCCGCGGCGGGGCAGCGAGCGCCGCTGGCTCTACACGATCGCGTTGAACCTGCTGCGTGACCATGCCCGCCGCCAGAAGCACGAGGATCGGGTGCTGCGGCAGGTGGGCGCGGGGGCCGCGCTGGAGGAGCCCGACCCCGGACTGGCCGCGGTGGAGCACCGCGACGAGCTGCACAGAGCGCTCGCCACGCTGAGCGAGGAGGAGCGTGAGGCGCTCGCCCTGCGCTTCGGCGCCGATCTGAAGCTGCGTGACGTAGCCCGGATCGTGGGCGACGGGGAGAGCGCCGTCGAGGGGCGGATCTATCGCGCCCTGCGCAAGCTGCGCGACGAGCTGGACTGACGGGCGCGTGCCCTACGGGGCGCCCACGCAGCAACCCCTGACGGTCAGCCCGGCCCCCCGGCTGCTGGCCTCGGGCCGGCCGGACCCGTAGATCGACCGGTCGGCGAAGACGGTCACGCGGAAGCGGATGCGCGGGAGCCGCGGATAGCGCACCACGCAGCTCCACCGATCTCCCAGCGCGGTCGTCGTCGCGGACGTGCAGCGCGCGTCGCGGGCGCGACCGCCGTACCCGGGGCGGGGGTCGCTCGTGGTGAGGATCAGCCGCTCCAGGGCGGCGGCGCTCACCGGGAGCAGGCCATGCTGCTGGGCGACGAGCTGCGCGTCGCCTTCACGGCTCCTGAGCGCAACCGCGGTTCCCGCGAGACCCACCGCGAGAACCAGGGCGACGAGCAGCCCGGGACGCCTCATGCGCAGTAGCCCCTCATCTCACTCAGGATACGCCCGGCCGCTCGAAACTGACGCCCGAGCCCGGCAACCTCGAAGAGACCGGCGCGGCCACCCTCTGCCGCGTCAACCAGGACCCCGCGCGCAACGACGAGCCTCCGCTGGCACAGGCGGCCAGAAGCCACAGCGAAGAGATGGTCGCCGAGGACTACTTCAACCACATCTCGCCCAACGGCGAAACCCCGCTGGACCGCGTCCGGGCCAGCGGCTACATCCCCTACCCCCTGGCCGGATACACGATCGGCGAGAACATCGCCGGGGAACCCTGTACCTCGCCACGCCGAGCGCGATCGTGGCCGCCTGGACCGCCTCGCCCGAGCACCTCGCGAACATCCTGCGCGGCGCGTACCGCGACACCGCGATCGGCGTCGTCCCCTCCCCTCCCCCCCGCCTCGCTCTCGGGCGGACAGGCCGGCGCCGTGTATACGCAGAAGCTCGGCGTCGTCGCGCCCTGAAGGCTCGGCCGCCTCGGCAAGCATCACCACCTGGCGCGCCAGCTCGAGATCGCCGAAGTCCACCGTGGCTGAAAAAACGATCCTCGGCGGCCGCGCCCGCGTGTTCGCCAACCTCCCGCGCCTCAACCACCTTCTGCAGCTCGTCCAGCTCCACCTCTCGCCGCCTGGTGACCCTACTTTAGGTTTGTTTTATGTTTGGGGGGGTCTTGCTTTAGGTTTGGCTGGTGGTTATGATGCGGGGCGTTAGCCGAGGTCGCGGAATCTCGACATTTGTTGGGGTCAGCGGGGTCAGCATGGGACCCG
>DAINPC010000083.1:0-9006 GCA_036743695.1 Solirubrobacteraceae bacterium
TCCCGGGCGCGACCCGCGCGATCCCTCCGCACAGGAGGGCCGACCGGCGGGCGCTCCCGGCATATCGCTGGTGCCTGCGCCGATGCAGGAGGCGGAAGTGCAGGCCCAGCTGGACGACATCGACGTGGACGCTCCCCGCGTGGGCATCGTGATGGGCTCCAAGAGCGACCTGGAGACGATGGAGAAGGCGGCCAAGGAGCTGGAAGACCGGGGCATCCTGCATGAGATGCGGGTGATGTCAGCGCACCGCGAGCCGGACCTGGTGGCGGAATACGCCAAGAACGCGCACATGCGCGGCTTGCGGGTGATCATCGCCGGCGCGGGCATCTCGGCGGCGCTTCCGGGTGCGGTGGCCGCGCACACGGACCTTCCGGTGATCGGCGTGCCGCTGTCGGGACGGCTGAGCGCGGCCGGCGGGCTGGACGCGATCCTCTCGATCGTGCAGATGCCCCCCGGCGTGCCGGTGGCGTGCGTGGGCCTGGACAACCCCCGCAACGCCGCCATCCTGGCTGCGCAGATCCTCGGGGCATGAGCTCCGCTCCCGCGCTGCGGGATAATCAAGGCAAGTGATCTCCCGCTACACCCGCCCGGAGCTCGGCCGCCTATGGACGGACGAGGCGCGCATGGATGCCTGGCGTCAGGTCGAGGTGGCGGCCTGCGAGGAGCTGGGAGGCCTGCTCGGGGGGGACGGCCCCGGCGAGCGCGAGCTGGAGGCGATCCGCGCGGCGAGCTTCACGGTCGAGGCGGTCGACGAGCGCGAGCGCGTGACCGACCACGACGTGGCGGCGTTCGTGGACGTGCTCGGCGCCTCGGCGGGCGAGGCGGGGCGCTGGATCCACTTCGGCCTGACCTCCTCGGACGTGCTGGACACGGCGCTGGCGCTGCAGCTGCGCGCGGCGGGCGAGCCGATCGTGGCGGGGGCGCACGAGCTGGCGGCGACGCTGGCGGTCAGGGCGCGCGAGCACGCGCGGACCCTGTGCGTGGGCCGCACGCACGGCGTGCACGCCGAGCCGACGACGTTCGGGGTGAAGCTTGCGGGCTTCGCGTTCGAGGCGCACCGCAACGCGCTGCGCCTGCAGCGCGCGTTCGAGCAGGTGGCGGTGGGAGCGCTGTCGGGAGCGGTGGGCACCTATGCCGCCACGAGCCCGGACTTCGAGGCGCGCGTGCTCGCCCGCCTGGGGCTGCGCCGCGAGGATGTCTCCACGCAGGTGGTGCCGCGCGACCGCCACGCGCAGCTGCTCGGCGCGATCGCCCTCGCGGGGGCCGGCCTGGAGCGCTTCGCCACGGAGATCCGCCACCTCCAGCGCACGGAGGTGCGCGAGGTCCAGGAGGCGTTCCGCGCGGGCCAGAAGGGCTCCTCGGCGATGCCCCACAAGCGCAACCCGATCAAGAGCGAGCAGATAACGGGCCTGGCGCGGGTGCTGCGCGGCAACGCCCAGGCGGCGCTGGAGAACGTGGCGCTGTGGCACGAGCGCGACATCTCCCACTCCTCGGTGGAGCGCGTGATCCTGCCGGACTCGACCATCCTGATTGACTACCTCCAGCACAGGACCATTGCGCTGGCACGGGACATGACGGTGGACGCGCGGCGGATGCGCGCCAATCTGGAGCTGACCCACGGCGCGCTGTTCTCCCAGCGGGTCCTGCTGGCGCTGGTGGAGGCGGGCTCCCCGCGCGATGACGCCTATCGCATGGTGCAGGAGCTGGCCCAGCGCGCCTGGGAGGAGGCGATCCCGCTGCGCGATCTGCTCGCGGCGGACGAGCGCGCTGCGGGGCTGGAGCTGGATGAGATCTTCGACTACTCCCACTACCTGCGCCACGCCGATGAGATCGTCTCGCGGCTTGAGCAGATCGCCTGAGCGGCGCCTTCGCGGCGCCCGATCCCGCTGGTAGCATCGCGCCACGTGAGGACGCTCGCCGACCTGCCCCTAATCGCCAGCGGGAAGGTCCGTGAGATGTATGACCTGGGTGCCGTGGAGGCGCTCGACGGGCTCCCGACGCCAGCGCTGCTGATGGTGGCCAGCGACCGGATCTCCACCTACGACGCCGTGCACCCGACGCCGATCCCGGACAAGGGCAAGGTCCTGACGGGGCTGTCGGTGTTCTGGTTCGCCAAGACGGCGGCGATCGTGGCCAATCACCTGATCTCGGCGACGGACGGAGTGCCCGTACAGGCGCGCGGGCGCGCGCTGGCGGTGCGCAGGCTGCGGATGCTGCCGGTGGAGTGCGTGGTCCGCGGCTACATCACGGGGTCGGGGTGGAAGGACTACCAGGCCGACGGCACCGTGTCGGGGATCGCCCTGCCGGCGGGCCTGCGCGAGTCCGAGCGCCTGCCCGAGCCGATCTTCACGCCGAGCAGCAAGGCGCGGGAGGGCCACGACGAGGCGATCGACTTCGAGCGCGCGGCGGAGCTGGTGGGCGACCGCGCGCTGATGGAGCGCGTCAGGGACTGCTCGATCGAGCTCTACTCCTTCGCCGCCGAGCACGCCCGGGAGAACGGCGTGATCCTGGCGGACACCAAGTTCGAGTTCGGCCTGGATGAGAGTGATTCGGCCGGCGGCGAGGGGGCGCTGGTCCTGGGCGACGAGGTGCTGACGCCGGACTCCTCCCGCTACTGGCCCACGGACGGCTATGAGCCGGGTCGCGGGCAGCCGAGCTTTGACAAGCAGTACGTCCGCGACTGGGCGGCGTCCAGCGGCTGGGACAAGCGGCCGCCCGCGCCGGCGATTCCCGCGGACGTGGTGGCGGGCACGCGCGCACGCTACGTGGAGGCCTATGAGCGCATCACGGGCGAGCCCTTCCAGGCGTGGCTCGATCGCACGGGTGCGGGCACGAGCACGGCCACGGGCGCGGCGTGAGGGCGCGCGTGCTGATCCGCCCCAAGGCGGGCATCCTCGATCCGCAGGGCGTTGCTGTCGAGCGGGCGCTGCCCGCGCTGGGCTTTGCGGGCGTGGGCAACGTCCACGTGGGCCGCCTGGTGGAGCTGGACGTGGAGGACCCCGCCCAGCTGGAGTCGATGTGCGAGAAGCTGCTGGCCAACCCGCTGGTGGAGGACTACGAGGTCCAGCTGCTCGACGGCGGCGCTGACGCGAAGTGAAGTTCGGCGTACTTCAATTCCCGGGCTCGTGCGATGAGGTGGACGCGCTGGGAGCGGCGCGACGGGTGGGCGACGCGGAGCTGATCTGGCACGCGGACCGGGACCTGAAGGGCGCGGACGCGATCGTGGTCCCCGGCGGCTTCTCCTACGGCGACTATCTGCGCGCGGGCGCCATCGCGCGCTTCTCCCCGGCGATGGAGTCGGTGATCTCCTTCGCGGGCGACGGCGGCCTGGTGCTGGGCATCTGCAACGGCTTTCAGGTGCTGTGCGAGGCACGCCTGCTGCCGGGAGCGCTGCTCCCCAACGCGAACCTGCGCTTCACCTTCCGCCAGGTGGAGGTGGAGGTGCTCAACAGCGACACCGCGTTCACCCGCGCGTGTGGATTGGATGCTCACCCCCCCCAACGGCTGAGCATCCCGGCCAAGCACGCGTGGGGGCGCTACTACGCGGACCCCGAGACGCTGGCGGCGATGGACAGGGCCGGCCAGCTGGTGCTGCGCTACGCGCGGGGTGAGAACTTCAACGGCTCCGTCCACGACATAGCGGGCGTGTGCAACGAGCGCGGCAACGTGTTCGGCCTGATGCCCCATCCGGAGCATGCGGTGGACGAGCTGACGGGCGGCTCGGCGGACGGCTTGAAGATCTTCCAATCCATGCGCCTCGCGCTGGAGGAGGCGCATGCCTGACACCTCGACGTTGCCCACCCTCCGGGACGCGCTGGCGCTGGGGCTGACGGCGGCGGAGTACGAGCTGGTTTGCGAGAAGCAGGACGGAGCGCCCAACCAGGTGGAGCTGGCGATGTACTCGCTGCTGTGGAGCGAGCACTGTGCGTACAAGCACTCCAAGAAGCTGCTGCGCACGCTGCCCACGGAGGGCGAGCACGTGGTCATGGGCCCCGGCGAGAACGCGGGCGCGGTGGACGTGGGCGGCGGCCTGGTGTGCGCGTTCAAGGTGGAGTCGCACAACCACCCGAGCGCGGTGGAGCCCTTCCAGGGCGCGGCCACGGGCGTGGGCGGCATCCTGCGCGACATCTTCGCCATCGGCGCGCGCCCGATCGCGGTGCTGGACTCGCTGCGCTTCGGCGAGCCCACGCCGGCGAGCGGCGGCGGCGGCGCGAGCGGCGAGCGCGTGCGCTATCTGCTCGACGGGGCGGTGTCGGGGATCGGGCACTACGGCAACTCGATCGGCGTGCCCACGGTCGGCGGAGAGGTCTACTTCGAGGCGCCCTACGAGCAGAACTGCCTCGTCAACGCGATGGCGCTGGGCCTGGCGCGGCGCGAGCGCCTGGTGCGCAGCGCGGCTGCGGGCCCGGGCAACGTCGTGGTCCTGTTCGGCGCCTCGACCGGCCGTGACGGGATCGGCGGCGCGTCGGTGCTGGCCTCGGCGGAGCTGTCGGGCGAGGGCGGCGACGACAAGCGCCCGACGGTCCAGGTGGGCGACCCGTTCGAGGAGAAGAAGCTGCTGGAGTGCTCGCTGGAGCTGCTGGAGCGCGGCCTGCTGGTCTCGCTGCAGGACCTGGGCGCGGCGGGGCTGACCTCATCGGCCTCGGAGATGGCCTCCAAGGGCGAGGTGGGGATCGACATCGACGTGGCCAGGGTGCCGCTGCGCGAGCCGGGCATGGAGCCGTTCGAGGTGATGGTCAGCGAGTCCCAGGAGCGGATGCTGTGCGTGGTGGAGCCGGCGAACGTCGATGCTGTGATGGAGCTGTGCGAGAAGTGGGAGGTGGGCGGCGCGGCGATCGGCGCGGTCACGGACACTGCCAGGATGCGCGTGCTGCGCGACGGCGAGCTTGTGGGGGACATGCCGGTGAGGGCGCTGGTGGACGATTGCCCGCTGTATGACCTGGACCCGCACAAGCCCAGCGAGCCGGTGTACCCGCCGCCGAAGCGGGTGCTCGCTGAGGTGGCGAGCCCGCGCGAGGCGCTGCTGGCGCTGCTGTCCTGCCCCAACATAGCCTCGCGCAGGCCCCTGTTCGAGCAGTACGACGCGATCGTGCAGTCGCGTACGGTGCGCCGCCCCGAGCAGGCGGACGCGGCGGTTCTGGCGCTGCCGAGCACGGGTTCGGCGGACGGTGTGCGCGGCGCGCTGGCGGTGAGCATCGACTGCAACGGCCGCCGCGTGGCGGCGGACCCCTATTGGGGCACGGTGGCGGCGGTGCTGGAGTGCGCGGCCAACCTGGCGTGCGTGGGCGCGGAGCCGCTGGGCACGACCAACAACCTCAACTTCGGCAACCCGGAGAAGGCGCACATCGCGTGGCAGCTGACGGAGGCGGTGCGCGGCCTGGGCGACGCGTGCAGGGCGCTGCAGGCGCCGATCGTGGGCGGCAACGTGTCCCTCTACAACGAGGGCGCCACCGGCCCGATCTACCCGACGCCGGTGATCGGCATGGTCGGCCGTCTCCCCGACGCGCGTCGCGCGGCGGGGCTGGGCTTCGCGCGCGCGGGCGATGGGATCGCACTCGTCGGGCCCTTCGCCCCCTCGCTGGCGGCGAGCGAGCTTGCGAAGCTGCATGGGGAGTCGCTCCCCGACGGGTTGGCCGCGCTCGACATCGCGGCCGTGCGCGAGGCGCACGGCGCCGTCCGCGAGGCCGTCCGCGTGGGCGCCCTCTCGAGCGCCCACGACATCGCCGAGGGCGGGCTGGCGATCGCCCTCGCCGAGTGCTGCCTGGCCGGGGATCTCGGCGCAGAGGTCGCGCTGGGCGAGGATTCCCCCGGGATGATCCCGCCCGTCGCCGTGGGTCAACGGCCGGCGCCGCCGGCCTCCTCGCCGATGAGCGCCCTCTTCGGCGAGGGCCCGGGGGGCTTCGTGGTGAGCGCTCCGCCCGAGGCCCTGCGCGCGCTGGGCGAGCGCGTGGCACTGCGGCGGATCGGCACTGTCGGTGGCCGGGCGTTGACGATCGAGACCGCACGCGAGCGGGTGACGGTCACGCTCGCGGAGATGAGCGGGGCGAGCTCGGCGCTGGGCGAGCTGTTCCCGTAGGGAGGCTGCAATGACAGACGGCCGGGTCAAGACAGATGCTCATCGCGAGCGGGAAGGACTCGAAATGACCGTGCTAGCGTGTGGACGTAATGCGTGATGGACCGCGCGACGAGTGCGGAGTTTTCGGACTGTATGCGCCCGGTCACGAGGTGTCCCGTCTGTCGTACTTTGCCCTGTACGCGCTCCAGCACCGCGGGCAGGAGTCGGCGGGGATCGCAGCGGCGGACCGCGGCGGGCACATCATCACGCGCCGCGAGCTGGGGCTGGTCAGCCAGGTGTTCACGGAGAACGACCTGCGCACGCTGGCGGGCGAGCTGGCGATCGGCCACGTGCGCTACTCGACCACGGGCTCAAACGCCTGGGAGAACTCCCAGCCCGTGCAGCGCTCGCAGGGCACGAACGGCTCGCGCCGCGAGGTGGCGCTGGCGCACAACGGCAACCTGATCAACGCGCTGGAGCTGCACGAGGAGCTGCTGGAGCGGGGCGTGAGCTTCAGCTCGACGTCTGACTCGGAGATCATCGCGGCGCTGATCGCCACACACCCGGCGGAGCGCGTGGAGGACGCGATCGCGGACGTGCTGCCGCGCCTGCGCGGAGCGTTCTCGATCGTGGCGATGATGAAGGACCGCGTGGTGGCCTTCCGCGATCCGCACGGCCTGCGCCCGCTGGCGATCGGCGTGCTTGATTCCGACCCCGCCCACCCGCAGGATCCGGACAGCGAGCCGCGCTACGCCGTGGCCAGCGAGTCGTGCGCGTTTGACATCATCGGCGCGAAGTTCCTGCGCGAGGTGGAGCCGGGCGAGGTGGTCACGCTCGGCCCGCAGGGCCTGGAGAGCCGCATGGTGGCGGGCGGCGGCAGGCGCGCGTTCTGCCTGTTCGAGTACATCTACTTCGCCCGCCCGGACTCGCGCATGAACGACCAGGTGCTGCAGGTGGCGCGCGGGCGGATGGGCGAGATCCTGTGGCGCGAGGCGCCGGTGGAGGCGGACATGGTGATCGCGGTCCCCGACTCGGGCAACCCGGCCGCGCGGGGGCTCGCGCGCGCGGCGGGGCTCCCGCAGGACGACGGCTTTGTGAAGAACCGCTACGTGGCGCGCACGTTCATCCAGCCCGGCCAGGAGCTGCGCAAGCACGGCCTGCGCCTGAAGTTCAACCCGCTCCCGGAGGTGATCGCGGGCAAGCGCCTGGTGGTGGTGGACGACTCGATCGTGCGCGGCAACACCACCCGCCAGATCGTGCAGATGCTGCGCGACGCGGGCGCCAGGGAGATCCACATGCGCATCTCGGCA
Source organism: Solirubrobacteraceae bacterium (assembly GCA_036743695.1). GTDB lineage: Bacteria > Actinomycetota > Thermoleophilia > Solirubrobacterales > Solirubrobacteraceae > Palsa-744. The sequence goes on from DAINPC010000083.1 coordinate 7,366, forward strand.
CCGCCGATCAAGCACCCCTGCCACTACGGGATCGACATGTCCACGCGCGAGGAGATGATCGCCCACGGGCGCACCACCGAGGAGGTGGCGGCGGAGCTGGGCTGCGACTCGCTGCACTACCTATCGCTGGAGGGCGTCTACGAAGCGGTGCGGGGCGAGCGGGGAACCCACTGCGACGCGTGCTTCACGGGCCAGTACCCGCTCGCTGGCAGTGCCGGCGCGGCGGGCAAGTTCTCGCTGGAGGAGGGGCAGGCCGACCCCGATGCGCCGCCGTTGCCGCTCGTGCGCGCCTAGCCGAGGCGCGCCTAGCTGAGGTGATCGTCGCGCGCGCCCGCGGCGTCGTTGTAGCGGTTGTTGTAGCTGTGACGGGCGATCATGCCGCCCTTCTGCTCCGAGCGGATGGAGTAGCCCAGCGCGGAGATGATGATGAGGGGGATGAGGATTGCCAGAAGCATGGGCATCGTCCTGTTGGTCGTGATCGATAGATGCGTGTCGTTCCTATGGATCGACCTTGCGACTCTCCACCCTTGCCAGTAGTTAAGTGCAGAGCGTCGGCGGTCTCTGTGACGTTGCTCACAGCTATGGTGCGGCGCGCGTGTCCCGAGAGCTCCCAATCGCGGTGCTGGTCTCCGGCGCCGGCACCAACCTGCAGGCGCTGCTGGACACGGTGCACGGCCGCGAGGCGCGGGTGGTGGCGGTGGCTTCGAGCGTGGTTGGGGCGCCTGCGCTGGAGCGGGCGGCGGCGCTGGAGGTGCCCACTGAGGTCTTTCCGCGCGCCCGCTACGCGGACCGGGCGGCGCGCGACGAGGCGATGGCGGACTGGCTGGCGCGCCACGGCGCGCGGCTGGTGGTGCTGGCCGGCTACATGGAGCTGCTGGGAGAGCCGTTCCTGGCGCGCTTCCCCGCGGCGGTCATCAACGTGCACCCGTCGCTGCTGCCCGCGTTCCCCGGGCTGGCGGCGATCGAGCAGGCGCTGGCGTACGGCGTGAAGGTGTTCGGCGTGACGGTCCACTTCGTGGACGCGGGGGTGGACTCCGGCGCGGTGATCCTGCAGCGCGCGGTGGAGCTGCCGCAGGCGCGCGAGCCCCAGGAGGTGCTGGCGGCGCTGCGCCCGCTGGAGCACTCGCTGCTGCCGGAGGCGGTCCGCCTGCTGGCGCGCGGCGCGGTGCAGGTGGACCCTGAGAACCCGCGCCGCACGATCGTGGATCGTGCGGCGGTCCGGGCAGACGAGGGATAGGCTCTGAGCATGGCCTCCGAAGGCGAGCTGGCGAGGAATCAGCAGGCGGGGGTGGAGCGTGCGGCGCCGGGCGACGTGCGCGTGCGCAGGGCGCTGCTGTCGGTGTCGGACAAGGCGGGGATCGTGGACTTCGCGCGCGGGCTGCGGGAGCTGGGTGTGGAGCTCATCTCCACGGGCGGAACCTCGCGGGAGCTGGCTGGCGCGGGGATGGAGGTGCGCGCGATCGAGGACTTCACGGGCTTCCCGGAGATGATGGACGGGCGCGTCAAGACGCTGCACCCGCGCCTGTACGCGGGACTGCTGGCGCGGCGCGACGAGCAGGAGCACCTGCGGGCGGCGGCGGAGCAGGGGATCGAGCAGGTGGATCTGGTGTGCGTGAACCTGTACCCGTTCGAGCAGACCGT
>DAINPC010000084.1:0-7609 GCA_036743695.1 Solirubrobacteraceae bacterium
CGTCCCCCGGCCAGCCCCCTGCCACCGCACAGCCGCATGCCACCGGCCAGCCGCAGGCGACGCCGGGCACGCCGGCCAACCCTCCCCAGTCGCCCGCTCCTGCCCGGCAGGCGGCCCCGGGTCAGCCACCGGCCCCGGACCAGACCCCGATCCCCTGGCAGGCCCCGGTCTCCGGCCGGCAGCCGGAGCAGGCAGGCCCCGACGCGCCCGGCCAACCTGCTCCGGCGCGCCCCGTGGGCACCGCGGCGCCGGTGGGCACGCCGGGTTCGGCGCCCCCCTCCAGCGCGCCTCCGGCGGGAGCGTCCGCGCCGCCCTCCTCGGCGCCCGCCACGGCGGCGGCGGCGAGCGCCACCCCCCGCGCGCCCAGCCCACCGGCGACCGCGCCTCCGCGTCGTCCCCCCGCGCCCCCTGGGCCGGGCGAGCCGAGGAGAGCGACGGCGGGAGCGGTGGCGGCACCGGCCGCTGCACGCAGCCGTGGCGCGTCGGCGGCGCCGGCCCGAAGTCGCGCGGGCGCCGCGGCGCCACCGTCCGAGCGGCGGGGGCGCTCGGGCTCGGGACGCTCGACGGGCCGCACGACGGCGTTGATCGTGGGCGGCGTGATCGTGGTGGCGCTGGCGGTGGTGCTGGCGGTCTCGGTGCTGGGCGGCTCGTCGAGCAAGCGCTCGGCGACATCCTCGGTGAACACGGCTGGGAGCACGGGCAAGACGCACACGAGCAGCCACCACAAAGCCAGCTCCACGTCCTCCAAAGCGACGCGGGCGGCCAATCCGGCGGACACGACGATCTCGGTCCTCAACGGCACCGAAAAGGAAGGCCTTGCGCACCGCATCTCGACCAGCCTGCAGCAGCGCGGCTACTCGCAGGCGGCGGCGCTGAGCGGCCACCCGGCGGGTGCCAATCAGGTCACGGTGGTTGAGTACGCGAGCGGCCACAGGGCGGACGCGGAAGGCGTGGCCCGCTCGCTGGCGGTCACGCAGGTGCAGCCGATCGAATCGGCGGTGGCGTCGCTTGCGGGCTCGGCGAACGTGGTGGTGATCGTCGGCGCCGACAAGGCCGCGACGGTCCCATAGCGGGCTTTCTGGATATCCCCGCCCGCTCGGTGAAGCCGCGCGAGCACGGCATCACCCACGTGATCGACAGGGGCATGTCGCTGGCGGACGTGGACGGCCTGCTGGAGGTGGCGGGGGACGCGGTGGACGTGGTCAAGCTCGGCTGGGGCACGGCGCTGGTGAGCGCGAACCTGCGCCCCAAGCTCGAGCGCTTCGCCTCGCATGGCATCCCGGTGGTGCTGGGCGGCACCCTGACGGAGCTGGCGATCCGTCAGGGCAGGGTGGAGGGGCTGGTGGCGTGGCTGCGCGAGCTGGGGCTGCGCCACGTGGAGGTCTCCGACGGCACGATCGCACTGGACGCCCAGGTCAAGCGTGAGCTGATCGAACGGCTGGCGCGGGAGTTCACGGTGCTGGCGGAGGTGGGCAGCAAGGACGCGGACTTCATCATGGCCCCGTACGTGTGGGTGGAGCAGATCGAAAGCGACCTGGAGGCGGGCGCCTGGAAGGTGATCGCGGAGGCGCGCGAGTCGGGGACGGCGGGCATCTACCGCGCCACGGGCGAGGTGCGCACGGGCCTGATCGACGAGATCGTGCACGCGATCGACCCCGAGCGGCTGATCTTCGAGGCGCCGCTGCGCGAGCAGCAGGTGTGGCTGCTGAAGCGCTTCGGCACGGAGTGCAACCTGGGCAACATCGCACCCGCGGACGTGCTCTCGCTGGAGACGCTGCGCCTGGGCCTGCGCTCGGACACGGTCGAGCGCTTCGCGCTGGGCGGCGGGGATTGACCGACGCTCCTGTCGCGCCGGAGGGCGGGAGGGGCGACGGCCGGAGCTGGGCTCCGAGCACAGATCCACTCGCGCGGATGGTGTTCGCGCTGCTGGTGCTGGCCTGCCTGGCGGCGTTCTTCATCACGCAGCGGCTCAAGCACACGCCCACCTCCGTCCAGAACTTCAAACTGACCACGCGCTTCTCGCCATTTCCCGCGGGCAGGCTCAAACAGGAGGGGATCTCCTTCAAGCTGGCCCGCGCGGACGCGGTGACGGTGACGATCATCGACTCCACGGGAGACCTGGTGGCGACGCTGGTACGCGCCTATCCGGTGCAGCGCTACAAACAGTTCTCGCTGCGCTGGAACGGCCGCCGCGGCTCCGCCCTCGGCTACCGCAACACCACGACGGCCTCCGCCCGCACGATTCTGGTCCCGGTCAACCGCGGCGCGATCGCCCCCCCCGGCGAATACCGCGTCCGGGTCAGCCTGCGTCACAGGAGCGTGCCGGTGCTCTCGCCGAGGAGCTTCACGCTGGTTGGCTCTGGCGGGCTCGTGAGCGCGGCGCGCGCGACGCGCCTGCCAGCGGTAGGGACGCTTGCGGCGGTGGTCGTGGCGGCGATCGTCGTGATCGCGGCGCTCGCGCTGCTGATGCGCTGGCGCGAGGAGGCGTTTCCCCTGCTGGCGGTGCTGGCGCTGCCGTTCAGGCTGCCGATCTCCGCGGACGGCAAGACGGTCAACCTGCTGATCCCGCTCTACCTGGTGGTCGCGGCGGGGACGCTCGTCCACCTGCTTCCGCGCCTGCGGGAGCGGGTGCGAGGGGGGGAGGCGAGGAGGCTGGATCCAGCGGGCGCGGCGACGGGCGCCCAGCGCTCTGGCTCCGGCGACGCGGAGGAGGCCTCGCCCGGGCAGCTTGCCTTCTGGGGCACGCCGCGCGGCGTGCAATGGCTGCTGTTCGCGGCGGTGGGCCTGTATGCGGTGCAGGCGATCTACTCCGCCGACCATGCCCGGGCACTGGAGAACGTGGCGTTCTTCTACGTGCCGTTCGCACTGCTGTTCCTGCTGCTGAGCCGGGTGCGCTGGACGCGCGAGCTGCTGCTGCGCTGCCTGGGGGTGGCGGTGGTGCTGGCGCTCCTGCTCGCGGGGGTGGGCTTCGTGGAGTACGCGCGCAAGTCGCTGTTCCTGAACCCGAAGGTCGTGGCGGCGAACCAGTACGACAACTACTTCCGCGTCAACTCGCTGTTCTTCGACCCCAACATCTACGGGCGCTTCCTGGCGCTGGTGATGATCGCGGTGAGCACGGTGGTGCTGTGGAGCACCCGCCGGCGCGAGCTGCTGATCGGCGCGGCGGTGCTGGCGTGGCTGCTGGGCGGGCTGGTGACGAGCTTCTCGCAGTCGAGCATCGCGGCGCTGCTGTTGGGCCTGGCGCTGCTGGCGGCGTGGCGCTGGGACGTGCGCGCGACGCTGTATGCGTCGGTGGGCCTGGTGGCGCTGGCCGGCGCGATCGTGCTGCTGGCGCCGGCCAGCCTGCACTTCGGCCTGAAGGGGACGGGTGGCTCGACCAGCAACGCCACCAACGGGCGCACCAAGCTGGTCTCGCGCGGCCTGGAACTGTTCGCCGAACGCCCGCTGCAGGGGTTCGGGTCGGGATCGTTTGAAACGGAGTACCAGCGCCACGGCAAGACCACCGCGGAGAACGCCACCTCGGCCTCGCACACGATCCCCGTGACGGTGGCCGCGGAGCAGGGGATCCTGGGCCTGGCGGTGTACGTGGCGCTGCTGCTGGCGTGCTTCCTGGCCCTGTTCCGCGGGGCCGGACGATCGCCGCCGCGGATCGCCGTGGCGGCCTGCTTCGCTGCGCTGGTGCTGCACACGTGGACCTACGCGGACTTCCTGGAGGACCCCTTCACCTGGGCGCTGTTGGCGATCGGCGTGGCCCTGGCGCGCCAGGACGAACCCTCTCGGGCAGGTAGCTTCTGAGCCGTGCTCGGCTACCTCAAGCGCCTGGTGAGCACTGGCGCGGCGTATCAGTTCGGGGACATCCTCGCCAAGGGGCTGGCGCTGCTGACGCTGCCGCTGTACACGCACCACCTGAGCCCCGAAGCCTACGGTGCGGCCGAATCGCTGCTGACGGCGGTGATCCTCTCCAGCATCCTGCTGCGCGTGGGGGTCGGCGAGGCGTTCATCCGCTTCTACTTCGACGATGCGGACCCCGAGCGCAGGCGGCGGATCGCGCGCACTGCCACGGCGACGGTCGCGTGGACGACCACGCTGGCGGCCCTGGCGGCGCTCGTCCTGGCGGGCCCGCTGTCCAAACTGCTGCTGAGCTTCCGCGACCCGCTGCTGCTCGACTGCGCGGTGCTCGGGCTGTGGGCGTTCACCAACCTGGAGATGGCCTATGCGCAGCTGCGCGTGGACGAGCGCGCGCGCACCTACGTGGTGGCCTCGGGCGCCAACGTGGCGATGACGGTGGCGTTCACGGTGGGGCTGGTGGTGTTCGCCCACCAGGGCGCCCGCGGCCTGCTGCTGGGCAACTTCGGCGCCTCCACGGTGGTCGTGCTGGGGCTGTGGTGGGTGCTGCGCGGGCGCTTCTCGCTGCGGGTCAGGGTGGCGGACCTGCGCGCGATGCTCCGCTTCGGGCTGCCGACGGTGCCGGCGGACGCGAGCGTGTACGCGCTGCAGGTGGCGGACCGCTTCTACCTGTTCCGCGTCGACTCCCACAGCGCGGCGGGCCTGTATGCGGTGGCCATCAAGCTCGCCACCGTGGTGTTCGTGGCGGTCCGCGGCTTCCAGTACGCGTGGCCGCCGCTGGCCTACTCGATCGAGAGCGACGAGGAGGCGGGGAGGCTGTATTCGCTGGTCACCACCTACTACGCGCTGGCGACCGGCGTGGTCGTCTGCGGCGTGGCGCTGCTGGGGCGCTGGATGGTCCGGCTGCTGGCCGCGCACAGGTTCTACGACGCCTACCGCGCGCTGCCCTGGCTGGCGCTGGGGTGGGCGCTCTATGGCCTCTACCTGGTGTTCGTGGCGATCGCGGGGCGCGCGCGCGTGACCTCCCGCAACTTCCCCGCGGCGGCTGCGGGCCTCGCGGTCAACGTGGCGCTGCTGCTTGTGCTGGTGCCCGCCGGCGGCGCGGGGCTGGGGATCGCGGGCGCGGGGATCGCGCTGTGCGGCGCCTACGCGGCGATGCTGGTGGTCATGTACGCGCTCACGCGCAGCCTGTTCAAGGTGGGCTTCGAATGGGGGCGCCTGGCGCAGCTGGCGGCGATCCTGGCGGGCATAGCGGTCTCGGGCGAGCTGCTGCTCCCGAGCCACGGCCTGGCGGGCCTGGCCTCGCGCGCGGCGTGGCTGGCGCTGGTGCCGGCGGCGCTGCTGCTCACGCGCTTCTTTCACCCGCACGAGCGCGCGGGCGCGCGGGCGCTGGTGGCGGACGGACGCCGCCGCGTGGGGGCCTTCCGCGCGGGGCACGGGGACGTGGAGGCGTACGCGGAGGATCCGCTGCGCGACCTCTGAGCGCGCCGGTCCCGGCGCGGGCAGGGCGGCGGGCTGGAGGGGCTGCGGCTCAACCGCCGCGGTTGTAGAGCTCGGCCGCCTCGCGCAGCCCGTCGCCCCGCTCGGGGCGCAGCGTCGCGGTGACGTGGCGCCAGTAGCGCCGCGACGAGCGGCCAGGTAGGAACAGCGCGGCCAGCGCCCTCAGCGCGTAGGAGGAGGCGGTCAGCCAGCGCACGGCGCGCGCGGCGGCGGCGGTGTGGTGCTTGCGCATGTAGAGGTCGCGGTTGCGCGACACTTCCACGATCCGCCGCTCGGGCACGGAGTCGGTGGAGAGCTGCTCGTGATGGACGGCCACGGCCGCCGGGACGTACAGGCTGCGCCAGCCCGCGTCGCGCAGGCGGCGGGCGAAGTCAACCTCGTCGGAGTAGACGAAGAAGTCGGGGTCCAGGTAGCCGACCTGTGCGGCGGCCTCGGTGCGCACGAGCAGCGCGGCGGACTGGCACCAGTCCACCCGGCGCGTGCGCGCGCCCCTGCTCTGGACGGTGAACAGGCGGTGCAGGAACAGGGCCCCCGCGAGCGCGCTCAGCGGCGTGGGAAAGCGCCATGCGCAGGCCTGGGCGGAACCGTCGGGGCGCAGCAGCCGCGCGCCCGCGCACGCCGTCTCCGGGTGCTCCTCGAGCGCTCGCCACAGCGCCAGCGTGGCTCCGGGAAGCAGCTCGGAGTCCTCGTTGAGCAGCAGCGCGTAGCGTCCGCGTGCGCGGCGCAGCAGCTCGGAGTCGTTCACGGCCTTGCCGCGCCGGCGCTCCAGCGCGATCGTCTCCACCACGACGGGGTGCGCGCGGGCGGCCTCGGCGGAGCCGTCGCGCGAGCAGTTGTCAAGCACCAGCACCTCCGAGGCGAAGGGCAGGGTCTCGCGCTCGCGCTCGCGCGCGATCGCGTCCAGGCCGCGCAGCAGCAGCTCGCGCTGGGAGGTGTTGACCACGCAGTAGCTCAGCTCGATCTCACCCGTCCGCGAGGGCCCGGCCTCGGGCCGGTCTGAGGGACTCATGCGCCCATTCTCGCCCCAACCGCGCCTATTGTCCGTTCGAGTGCGCGTCCACGTCGTCGATCCATCCGCCTACACGCCGCCGTATGACCACGCGCTCTGCCGCGCGCTGGCCGCTGAGGGGGCGGAGGTGGAGCTCTACACGAGCCGCTTCGCCTACGGGCCGGTGGCCGCGGCCGCGGCCGAGGGCTACGGGCGGCGCGAGACGTTCTACCGCGCGGCCGCGCGCCTGTCCAACCCGCGCGCCCGTCGCGCGGTCAAGCTGGCGGAGCACATCCCGGACATGCTCCGCTACCGGCGCGCGGCGCGCGCCGCGGACGTGGTCCACTTCCAGTGGCTGACCGTCCAGCACCTGGACGGTCGCCTGCTGCCGCGTGGGCGCCCGCTGGTGCTGAGCGCCCACGACATCCTCCCGCGCGAGCCGCGGCCCGGGCAGCGCGAGGCGCAGCGGCGGCTGTACGAGCGCTTCGACGCGGTGGTGGTCCACTCCGAGCACGGCGCCCGCCGCCTGACGGGCGAGCTGGGGGTGGATCGGGCGCGCGTGCACGTGATCGCCCACGGCGCCTTCGAGCACCTGGCCGCGGGCGGCGCCGGGCTGGACGCCGCGGCGCCGTTTCAGACGGAGCGCCCGGTCGTGCTGTGCTTCGGCCTGATGCGCCCCTACAAGGGGATCGACCTGCTGCTGGACGCGTGGGAGGGGATCGAGGACGCGGAGCTGTGGATCGCGGGCATGCCCCGTATGGACATCTCCGGGCTGCGCGCGGCTGCGCCGCCGGGTGTGCGCTTCGTGCCCCGCTTCATCGGCGACGACGAGCTGCCCGCGTACTTCCGCCGCGCCGAGCTGGTGGTGCTGCCCTATCGCGAGATCGACCAGTCGGGCGTCCTGTTCACGGCACTGGCCTTCGGCACGCCGCTGCTGTTGAGCGACGTGGGCGGATTCCCGGAGGTGGCTGCGACGGGCGCCGCGCGCACGTTCCCGGCGGGCGACGCCGCGGCCCTCCATGGGGCGCTGCGTGAGCTGCTGGACGACCGGGGCGCCCTGGCGGAGATGGCCGAGCGCTCGCGGGCGGCGGCGGCCGGTCCGTACTCCTGGCAGGCGGCGGCGCGGCGCACGCTCGAGCTCTACGAGACGCTCCTGCGCGAGTATCCACACGGATGAGGAGCGCCCTGGAGATAGCCTTCTGGCTGGCGTGCGCACTGATCGTGTGGACGCAGCTCGGCTATGCGGCGGCGCTGGCCGTGCTCGCGCGCGTGGTG
>DAINPC010000084.1:7709-8913 GCA_036743695.1 Solirubrobacteraceae bacterium
CTGGAGCTGGCGCGCGCAGGCAAGATCCGCGCGCAGGACGCGGCCGTGGAGCGTGCACGCGGCACGATCGTGGCCTTCTCGGACGCCAACGCGCTGTGGGCGCCCGACGCGGCACGCGCGCTGATCGCCGCGTTCGCGGATCCGCGCGTGGGCTACGCCTGCGGGCAGGTCCGCTTCGTGCAGGCGTCCGCGGGCGCGGGCAACCAGGAGGGCGTCTACTGGCGCTACGAGCTGGGCGTCCGCGCGCTGGAGTCGCGCCTCAGCTCGATCACGGCTGGCAACGGCGCCATCTACGCCACCCGCAGGGAGTCCTACATCGTGGTGGACCCGATCATGGGACACGACCTGTCGCTGCCGTTCAACATGGTCAAGCGGGGCTGGCGCGCGGTGTACGTGCCGGGCGCGCGCGCCAGCGAGAAGATGGTCCCCACGCTGGGCGGAGAGTTCGCACGCAAGCGCAGGATGATGAGCCACACCTGGCCGATCGTGCTGCGCGGCGGGATGCTCTCGCCCCGCGGCTACCCGCCGGGCTACGCGCTGATGATCCTCTCCCACCGCCTGCTGCGCTACGGCTCGGCGCTGCTGCATGTCCTCGCGCTGGCGAGCAACGTGGCGCTGGTGGCCGCCGGGGCGGGAGCGCTCTACGCGGTCACGCTGGGTCTCCAGCTCGCGCTGCTGCTCGCCGCGGCGCTGGCCGGTCTGCTGCCCGCCCGCCCGCTGCTGATCGCGCGCTACTACGTGCTCACCACGGCCTCCCTCGCGGCCGGGCTGTGGGACTGGCTGCGCCACGGCACGCCGCCTGGCTGGGACGCCGCCGAGGGGACGCGCTGACGCACAAGCGTCCTATTGTCCGCTGCGTGATCCGCCGCGCCGTCGACATCGTGGTCTCCGCGCTAGTGCTCGCGCTCAGCTCGCCGCTGCTCGCGGCGGCGATGCTGGCGATCCGCCTGGAGGGTCCCGGCCCGGTGATCTACCGCCAGCGGCGCATAGGCCTGGATGGCCACCCCTTCGACGTGCTGAAGCTGCGCACGATGGTTGACGGCGCGGAACACATCGGGGCGGGCCTGGCGGTCAACGAGAACGACTCGCGCATCACGTGCGTGGGGGCGCTGCTGCGTAGGACCTCGCTGGACGAGCTGCCGAACCTGGTGAACGTGCTGCGCGGGGAGATGTCGCTGATCGGGCCCCGCCCGACGCTGCCGGC
>DAINPC010000085.1:0-8869 GCA_036743695.1 Solirubrobacteraceae bacterium
CTCTCGCTATGCCCCCAGCGGCTCGATGCCCGCCTCGGCGTTGGCGGCCGCGAGGTCCAGGCGCGCCCGCGGGTTCTCCGCGCGCAGCAGCACCACGCAGGGAATCAGCGACAGCAGGGCGATGCCCAGCGACCACCAGTAGGCGGTGTCGAAGGCGCCGGCCAGATGCGCCGCCGAGGGCGCATGGCCGCTGGCACGCTGGAGCACCACCGCCAGCACGGCCGTTCCGATCGCGCCGCCGATCCGCTGCAGGACGTTCAGCTGCGGCGTCGCGTCGGAGAGCTGCTCGTGGCGCAGCGAGGCGAAGGCGGCGGTCATGGCGGGCATGAAGGAGAAGCCGATGCCGATGCCGCGCAGAACCAGCACCAGCGAGATCCAGACGATCGAGGTGCCGGTGCCCACGAACGCCAGCGGGATCGTCCCCAGAGCCAGGATCGACACTCCGAAGATGGCCACGCGACCTCCGCCGAAGCGCTGGCTGAGCCTGCCGCTGAGCGGCATCACCAGCAGCATCCCCAGGCCCTGCGGGCCGGTCAACAGGCCCGTGGCGATCACGCTCTCGTGGCGCACCTCCTGGTAGTAGTAGGGCACCAGGATCATGGCGCCGAACAGCGCGGCTCCGAGGCCGAAGGTGGTCAACGAGGCGGCGCCGAAGACGCGGTTGGCATACAGGCGCACGTCCAGCAGCGGGCGCTCGACGCGCAGCGCGTGCCAGCAGAAGACGCCGGCGAGCACGATGCCGGCAACGGTCGGCCAGACCACGATCGGGGCGGTGAGGCTGCTGTTCGTTCCCAGCTGGCTGAGGCCGTAGACGAGGGCGCTGGAGGCCGTGGAGAGCAGCGCCAGGCCAACCACGTCCAGCCGGCCCGCCTCGCCGGATTCGGTGTGCGGGATGATCCGCCAGGCGGCAATGAAGGCCACCAGGCCGACCGGGAGGTTGACCAGGAAGATCCAGGACCAGTGGAGGCTCTGCAGGATCGCCCCGCCGAGGACCGGTCCGAGGATCGGCGCGAGCATCGCGGGCATCGAGACGATGCCCATCACGCGACCCATCCGCCGCGGACCGGCGACCTGGGCCATGATCAGCTGGCCCACCGGCATGATCATGCCGCCGCCGACGCCTTGAAGGACGCGGAACAGCACCAGCGTGGTGGTCGATGACGCCACCGCGCACAGCGCCGAGCCGGCCGTGAACAGGACCAGCGAGGTCATGTACACGCGCCTGGCCCCGTAGCGGCGCGCCGCCCATCCGGTGACCGGGATCACGGCCGCCAGCGACAGCAGATAGCCGGTGACCACCCACTGGATCTGGGAGATCGAGCTGTGCAGGTCGTGGCCCAGCGTGCGCAGCGCCACGTTGACGATGGTCGTGTCGAGGATCGACATGATCATCCCCAGGATCACCACGCCCGCGATCTTCCAGACGTATGGCTCGATGCGATCGGACGCGGCCGGCGAGTGCATCGCCGTGGGTGTGCTCTGGGAAGACATCTGGTACCGAAAGCTTAGGTACCAAACCTTTTTCCTTCAACCCCTTCCGGGGGGCGACCGGGCTACCAGCGGTAGTGAGCGAAGGCCTTGTTGGCCTGGGCCATGCGGTAGATGTCGTCCTTGCGCTTGTATGCCCCACCCTGCTGGGACTGCGCGTCCATCAGCTCGTTGGCCAGCCGCTGGGCCATGGTCCTCTCGCGCCGCCCCCTGGCGAACTCCACCAGCCAGCGAACGGCCAGCGTGCGTGCGCGCGCGCTGGGGACCTCGACGGGCACCTGGTAGGTGGCGCCGCCGACCCGCCGCGAGCGGACCTCCAGCGAGGGCGTCAGCGTCCTGATGGACGCCTCGAGTATCTCGATCGGGTCTTTGTCGCTGCGCTCGGCGATCAGCGCCAGGGCGTCGTAGACGATCCGCTCGGCGGTGGACTTCTTACCGTGCAGCATCACCTTGTTGATGACCTGCTGCACGAGTTTGGAGCGGTGTATGGAGTCCGCCTCGACTGGGCGGATCTGGGCGGGCGCGCGACGGGGCACGGGCTACTTTTTCTTCACGCCGTACTGCGAGCGCGCCTTCTTGCGATCGCTCACGCCGGCCGCGTCAAGCGTGCCTCGCACCACCTTGTAGCGCACGCCCGGCAGATCCTTGACGCGTCCGCCGCGCACCAGCACCACGGAGTGCTCCTGGAGGTTGTGTCCCTCGCCGGGGATGTAGGCGGTCACCTCGATCGAACCGGAGATCCGCACGCGGGCCACCTTCCGCAGAGCGGAGTTGGGCTTCTTCGGGGTGGTGGTGTAGACGCGCGTGCACACTCCGCGACGCTGCGGCGCCGCGACCTTCTTCTTGCGTCCCTTGCCCGACTTCAGGCCGGGAGTCGCCAGCTTCTTCTTCGGGGTCACGCGCCCCTTGCGCACGAGTTGTGAGGTCGTCGGCATTCGGGCGCAGATGCTAGCAGCGCTAGGCGCTCTGGGCCGCGCCGGCCACGCGGGCCGCGCGGATCGGTGCGGGCATCAGCGCGGAGGCGACCACCACGAGCACGAACGCGAGCGCCTGAAGTGCCACGCCCAGCGGGCTGCCGGCCATCGGGTCGCCGAACACGACGATCCCGCCGGCGATGCCCGCGATGTTCGCGGCGGTGCCCGTCACGGCGATGACCGGGACGGCCTCGCCGTCCTGCAGTCCGCGGGCGGAGGCGTAGAAGGCGACCACGGAGGCGAGCACCGCGACCATCAGCCAGGGGCTCAGCACCAGGCCGAGGATCCCGTGGGCGCCGGTGATGCCGGTGAGCGCCTTGATGGCGGTGTCGGATACGCCGAACAGAATCCCGGCGGCGGCGCCGAGCATGACGCCGTGGTGCTCCACCGGCCCACCCATCCGCGGACCCATCAGCAGCAGCCCGCCGAGTCCGAACAGACCGGCCTCGAAGGAGATCATGGCGAGCACCGAGAAGTGCGAGTGCGAGCCGTGCATCGTGGGCAGCGTGAGCCCGAGCAGCACCAGGCCCGCGGCCGTGAGCACCAGGCCGAGCCACTGGCGGCGGCCGACCTCGAAGCCGAACAGCCGCTCGGCCATCACGGCGATGAACACCACGCCCGCGGCCAGCGAGACCTGGACGACGGACATCGGCGCGAGCGTCAGCGCCGCGACGTGCAGCCCCCAGCTCATGGTGGCGATCAGCATGCCCAGCGCGAACCACTTGGAGGAGTAGAGGTTGCGGGCCGAGCGCAGCGGGTGCATGACCTGCACCTTGGGCACGGCGTTGGCGCCGCGGTACTTGTAGAAGAAGCCCAGGTTCGCCACGAAGGCGCAGGCGAGTGCGAGCAGTATGCCGATGTCCAGGTTCATAGCGGAGGGTGCTGCGACGGGTTGATCCATCGGCCGCGGGCGGCTGCTGCTTTACTGCGCGAAAGCCGCCTAGGCGTATAAACCGTCCTCAGCAGAGTACCCGCCTGAACCTCTATGCAACCTAAAGAGCGCATCAGACGGGTAGAAGCCCGCAACCGGCCGGGGCTCGGGGGCGCGGCGATGGCTGGGCGCGCGGAGGAGAAGCCCCTGCTGATGGTGGACATCGACGGGGTCATCTCGCTGTTCGGGGCCCACGCGGGCGACGGCGCGGTGCGCGGCGCGGCCGACGGGTCCTTCCACTCGATCGAGGGCATACCCCACTTCCTTTCGGCCACCGCCGCCGCACACCTTCTCGACCTGGCGGCCGATTTCCAGCTGGTGTGGGCGAGCGGCTGGGAGGAGAAGGCCGACGAGCATCTCCCCCACCTGCTGGAGCTGCCGCGGGGGCTGCCGTTCCTGCGCTTCTCGCGCGCGGTGGGCCGCTCCAACGCCCATTGGAAGCTCGATGCGATCGGCACGTTCGCGGATGGGCGCCCGCTTGCATGGATCGACGACGCGTTCAACCCCGCCTGTCATCAGTGGGCGCACGAGCGCCAGGCGCCGACGCTGCTCGTGCAGACCGAGCCCGAGCACGGGCTCACGACGCGGGAGGCGCAGCTCCTGGCGCGCTGGGCGCAGCAGCTGCGGGCGGGCTGAGGAGGGGGGCGCCGACGGACACGTGCAGCGGATCGGAGACCGCTGCCGCGAACGCGCTGGAGCCCGCGCACAGCGCACGCAGCCACATCCGCCCGGCGGGCACGTTGGCAAAGCTCGCCGGCAGCGAGAACTGGCCCTGGGCGTCCGTGGCGACTTCGGCCAGCGTCTGCTCGCGCACCGCTTCGCCCTTCCTGCTCACCGTGCGCGCCTGCACCGCGATCGCGGCGCCCGCGATCGGCGTGCCGTCCAGGAACGCCAGGGCCCCGGTCAGCGTGGGGGCCGTCGCCGGAGCTCCTTCGCCCGTCGGCGTCGGCGCCGTGGCCTGGGGGCTCGGCGCGGGCGCGGGCGTAGGTGCGGGCGGGGGCGCCGGGGCGGGCGGGGGCGTCAGCGCGAGGGTGGCACGGACGGGGCGCGGGGCGAGTCCCGCGACCGCCGTGCGGATGCCCGGCAGCTCGCGGTAGAGGACGTCGCCGGGGCAGTCCGTGGAGTCGCCGTCGCGGTGCCCTGCGATGCGCTGCAGCGAGACGCGGGCGTTGGCGGGGAAGCGGCTGTAGACGGCGCCCGCCGGATTGACCTTGACCGTCACCCTGCCCGCGCTCGGCAGACCGTGCAGCGAGAGCTTCCACGCCAGCAGCCGTTCCAGCGCGTGACGGGCCTGTGTGGAGATGGGGACGCCCATGAACGAGCCGAGCACCGCCACGCCGCTGGAGGCGAGGTTGTAGCCGCCCGCGTGCGCGCCCACGACGGGCTCGTCGATGCCACCCGCACGCGCCTCGAAGATGCGCCCGTAGAGGTCCACCACGAAGTTGTAGCCGATGTCGTTCCAGCCGTTGACGTAGCGGTGGAACGAGTAGATCGCCCGCAGCATCGCCGGCACCTCCCCCGCGAGATAGCCGTTGGGGTTCTCAGTGTGGTGGACGAACGCCATCCGCACGGCTCCGTATTCGGGCGCCACCCTCGGATGGGAGATCCCCTGGGCCCACGCCCGGCGAGCGATGATCGGCGGCTGGCCCGCGCCCGCCGCGAGCACCGGCGAGGCCGTGGGCAGCGACGCGGCGCTCGCCAGCCCCCCTAGCGCCAGCGCCTGCCTGCGCGCACCCACCCCGCCGCTGGCGTCCACCAGGTGCAGGCGCACCCCATGCAGCCCGCGGTTCGCGCGCAGCTGCACGCTCCTGGTCCCGCCGCTCCACACGGGGTCGCCGACATGCCCGCGCGCCTGACTCGGCGCGTCGGGCCCATGCCCGTGCGCGTTCGCCGAGACCCACCCGCTCCAGCGCCCGTCAGGGCCCCGGAAGCGCAGCTGCACGGCTGCCGACGCCGAAGCCTGCCACTCGACTGCGAGGAGGTCGGCCACGCGCGCGAGCTCGACCGTCCTTGCGCTCGGTCCCAGGAGCCCGAGCCGGCGTTCTTCCAGGACCGGGCGCGCCGGGCCGGAGAGCGCCGCGAGGACGCCCCCGGGACGCACGAGCCCACCCGCCATCGCCCCGGCCGTTGCGGCCAGCAGGGACCTGCGCGTCAGGCGGCGCGCGCTCATCACCCTTCTCTACACGCAGGACGCGGCGAGGTCGCGCCCGCTGCGATGAGAATCTCCTCACGGCGCGGGAGCCGGGAAGCGCCAGGGGCGGCCCTCTCGAGCCGCCCCCGGTTGCCCCCTGTGCCTCTCAGCTGAGAGCTACTTCTGGTCTGTGGCCGGGCCCTCGTCGGGGATCTCCAGCTCGGCCAGCTCCTCGGCGAAGCCGGGGTCGGTGCCGCCGGCGCCGATCTTCTCCAGCGAGGCCAGGTCGGCGTCGAACTCCTGTCCGTAGCCGCCGTTGAAGGAGTCGCCTCCGGCCAGCCCGAGCTCGGCGGCGATCTCGTCCTGGTCGAGCAGCCCGACGTCGTCGATCGCGCGGGGCAGCGGTTCGGCCGGTTCGATCTCGATCCGCCGGTAGCGCTTCAGGCCGGTTGCCGCCGGGATCAGCTTGCCGATGATCACGTTCTCCTTCAGCCCGTTCAGGCGGTCGATCTTGCCCTCCAGGGCGGCGTCGGTCAGGACCTTGGTGGTCTCCTGGAAGGAGGCCGCGGACAGGAACGAGTCGGTGTTCAGGGATGCCTTGGTGATGCCCAGGATGATGTCCTCGAACTGGGCGCTCTCGCCGCCCTTGTCGGTCACCGCCCCGTTGACCTTGGCGAACTCGAAGCGGTCCACGAACTGGCCCGGCAGGTAGTCGGTGTCGCCCTTCTGGTCGACCCGCACCTTTTTGAGCATCTGACGGACGATCAGCTCGATGTGCTTGTCGTCGATGTCCACTCCCTGGGACTTGTAGACCTCCTGGACCTCCTTGACCAGGTACTGCTCGGTCTCGGTCCGCCCGCGGATGGCCAGCAGCTCGTGCGGGTAGACCGACCCCTCGTTGAGCTGGCGGCCGGAGGCGATCTTCTCGCCGGAGGTGACGAACAGCCGGGTGCGACGCGGGAAGGCGTGGCGATGCTCCTCGCCGGCCTTGTCGGTGATGACCACCGTCAGGGCTTTGTCGGTCTCCTCGATCGTCACCACGCCATCCTCCTCGGCGATTTTCGACAGGCCCTTCGGGCGGCGCGCCTCGAACAGCTCGACCACGCGCGGCAGGCCGTGCGTGATGTCCGCGCCGGCGACCCCGCCGGTGTGGAACGTACGCATGGTCAGCTGCGTGCCGGGCTCGCCGATCGACTGTGCCGCCACGATGCCCACGGCGTCGCCGATCTGGGCGAGCGCTCCGGTGGCCATGGCGCGGCCGTAGCAGGCCTGGCACACGCCGCTCGGCGCCTCGCACTTGAGCGTCGAGCGCACCGGCACCCTCACCTCGGCGCCCTTCTCGTGCTCGTCGCCCAGCGCCTTGACGATCTCGGCCAGGTCCGCACGGCCGATTTCGATCCCCTGCTCGGCCAGCATGCGGCCGCGCTTGGTCGTGATCGGCTTGGCGGCGATCCGCCCGACGAGGCCGTCGTTCGGCTCCCCGTCGGCCTTGAACACGGTCATTTCGATGTGCTCCTGGGTGCCGCAGTCGGCCTCGCGGATGATCACGTCCTGAGCCACGTCGACCAGACGCCGCGTCAGGTAGCCCGAGTCGGCGGTCCGCAGGGCGGTGTCGGCCAGGCCCTTGCGCGCGCCGTGCGTGGAGATGAAGTACTCCAGCACCGACAGGCCCTCCATGAAGTTGGCCTTGATCGGGCGCTCGATGATTTCGCCCTTCGGGTTTGCCATCAGGCCACGCATGCCCGCCAGCTGGCGGATCTGCTTGAACGAGCCACGGGCACCCGAGTTGGCCATCATGAAGATCGGGTTGAGGGTGTCGAGGTTGGCGATCATCGCCTCGGCGACCTCGTCGGTGGCGGCGTTCCACTGCTCCACAACCGCCTCGTGGCGCTCCTCCTGGGTGATCAGGCCGTCGTCGTACTGGTCGGTGATGTCGCCCACCAGCTTGTCGTACTTGTCGAGGATCTGCTGCTTCTCCGGCGGCACCACCACGTCGTTCTTGGAGATCGTGATCCCCGCCTGGGTGGCGTACTTGAAGCCCAGGTCCTTGAACGCGTCCAGCACCAGCGAGATCGTGGTCGCGCCGTAGGTCTGCACGAGCATGTCGATCAGCCGCGTGGTGTCGCGCTTCTTCATCGACTGGTTGACGAACGTGTACTTGGAGGCGTCGAACTCGTCGCCCAGCGCCTCCGCCAGCGCCCGCTCGATGCGGTCGTTGTAGATGATCCGCCCGATCGTCGTGAGCACGTGCCCGCCCTCGCGCCCATACGGGCGGAACTCGGCGATGTCGTGCAGCTTGACCACGTTGCCCTCGTAGGAGAGCTCCGCCTCCTGCGCCGTGCGGAACACGTGCGGACGCGGCTCGTAGGTCGCGCGATCGATCTTCGACAGCTCCTCCGCCTCCGGACCGTAGGTCAGGTAGTAGGCGCCCAGGATCATGTCCTGGGTGGGGGTCGCCAGCGGCGCCCCGTGAGCCGGGCTGAGGATGTTGTTGGAGGACAGCATCAGGATGCGCGCCTCCGCCTGGGCCTCCGCCGACAGCGGCAGGTGCACCGCCATCTGGTCGCCGTCGAAGTCGGCGTTGAAGGCGTGGCAGACCAGGGGGTGAACCTGGATCGCCTTGCCCTCCACCAGCAGCGGCTCGAACGCCTGGATGCCCAGGCGGTGAAGCGTGGGGGCGCGGTTCAGCAGCACGGGGTGCTCGTGGATGACCTCCTCGAGCACGTCCCACACCTCGCCGATCATCGAGTCGACCATCTTCTTGGCCGCCTTGATGTTCTGAGCGGACTTGCGCTCGACCAGGCGGGCCATGATGAACGGCTTGAACAGCTCCAGCGCCATGATCTTGGGTAGGCCGCACTGGTGCAGCTTCAGGTACGGGCCGGCCACGATCACCGAGCGCCCGGAGTAGTCCACGCGCTTGCCCAGCAGGTTCTGGCGGAAGCGCCCCTGCTTGCCCTTGAGCATGTCCGAGAGGCTCTTCAGCGGCCGGTTGCCCGGGCCGGTGACCGGGCGCCCGCGGCGGCCGTTGTCGAACAGCGCGTCCACGGCCTCCTGGAGCATCCGCTTCTCGTTGTTGACGATGATCTCCGGCGCGCCCAGGTCGAGCAGGCGCTTGAGGCGGTTGTTGCGGTTGATCACGCGTCGGTACAGGTCGTTGAGGTCCGAGGTGGCGAAGCGCCCGCCGTCCAGCTGGACCATCGGGCGCAGCTCCGGCGGGATCACCGGCACGGCGTCGAGCACCATCATCTCGGGCTTGTTGCCCGACTGGATGAAGGCGGATACCACCCTCAGGCGCTTGACCGCGCGGGCCTGCTTCTGGCCTTTGCCCGTCTTGACCTGGTC